>JBBQSW010000342.1:0-4437 GCA_038213575.1 Chitinophagales bacterium
GGACCAAACGTAGGAGATAAATCCTATCGGGGCTGTCAGAATAGCCGTTTGGCCAGGACAGATGGCAGGAACATTCGAATTGATCGTAAGCTGAGGCACTTCTGCGGAATTAACCGTGATCTCTTGAGTGCCCGTGCAGCCAAACTGGTTGGTGACCGTCACATTATAGGTACCGGGAATGGTTATCAGCAATGGATTTAACGTATCCCCCGTATTCCATAAATATTGGTTAAACATTTGTGCGACCTGCACAAATGCAGTATCGTTCTCCGGGCACATTGCCTGTGGCGCTAATAAAGCGGGCGCCACCACCGGGCTTGCGGGGATGACAATCTGATCGGTGAACGGACAGCCAAATTCATCTGTCAAGGAAAGGGTATAAGTACCCGGCCCATTGATTGACAAAGGGAGTGAACTGCTGTTAACAGGAGTCCAGTTAACGTCTTGAAAAACAGATCCTTGGGGGTTAAGGACATCCAGTTCATAACTCTCGCCGGGACAGATACCGAGCGGCCCGGTAATTACCAACGGCCCGTCAAAAAACGGCCCTAGCGCGTCGAATTCATTCTCCCAGTGGTTAGGCTCGCATCCAGTACCCGAGGGATCCCAGCTCCAAGCGCCGGGGGGGGAGACTATTATAATGTGTGACAATTCCCCTGTGTTCCACTGGGCTACAATCGGTACGCGTTGACCAGAAAATGCAAAGTCAACGAATGCCCGCAATAGGATCGTCTTATCTGCACAGTTGATATTTACCTGTACCACTGGGTTGCAGTGTCCCAGTTTCATAGCAGAGTCGAGTGTGATAGGTTCTCCATAGAGGGGTTCTCCAAAAAGCGGATCACCGTTCAACTTTCCATTAGGGTCGCCGTTTGCCCAAGATAGACAGGGTACAAAAAAAAGCGCAAAGAATGGAATTAAACGTAAAACTGTATAGCGTCTGGTCATGAACTAGAATGGTTGAAAGGAAAGGAGGACTAGAAGTTGTTAAGGAACGGTGTCAAGGTAACTTCCCAATTTGATGCCATACTTTTGCCGCCATCCATCCTATCTTTTTCGTTAAATAGCCCCACTATTCGCCTCAAAAGATAGTTGGCTAATACCAAAACAATTGGCCTGAAACTGGGAAGTTACCTTGACACCTTTCCTAAGATGCAGCAAAGCTTGAAAATGCTGGCTCTGTAAGTCAAAGATAGATTGAAAAATTGGTTTGGTGCTTTTATCCCAAAAAAAACGGTCACGCTGTGGAGCGTGACCTAGTCTCTATTTGTGAAGTTAGAATGTCCAAGTTTCCCTACCTGCAAACCCTAAAATCAATCTTTTGCGTACAAAACCAGTCAAACAAGCTCCCAATTTAATACCCAAAAACCTCTTCCAAACTCAATTCCACTACTTTGCCGATTGATTTAAGGTATTTAAAATCAATACGTTCGCGCTCGCCCAGCACCAGCCAGGTATAGTGACGGCCCTTTACATGATTGCGTTGATAATCAAGCAAGTCGGTTGCTTTGGCCTGCTCTACCGTGTTATAAATGTCTTCGCGCAGGTCACGGTTGGCATAGCCTTTATCCCGGCTGCTGCGCCAGGCCCAGTACAATTCCGACTGGGCAATTCGCCCGGCAGCAATCTGCTTCAGCACCCCTTGTCGGGCATGTTCCATCTGCGGGAGCGAGACCGGCATTTCCTCTAAAATGGCTTGAAACGCCCCCACGGCTTCGTGCAATTTGTCGGGCTGGGTGCCAACATAGCCTTGCAGCCAATGTGCCTTGTTTTTCATTACGGGGCTTCCAGCATGTACATAGGCAGAGTAGGCCAGGGCTTTCGATTCCCGGATTTCCTGGAATACGATGCTCGAAAGACCGTAGCCAAAGTATTGATTGTACCACTCAGAAAAAACAAACTCACTCAAATTGAATTTCGGGGTTCCTTTTGAAAGCATCAACAACTCAATCTGCACAGAAGGGAAGTTTACATAATAAACCAGGTCCTTCTTGACACCAATTTCGGGGTATTTCCGAGGCGGGATGGGCTTCCTCGATGCATCGTCTATGGCATGATGTTTCTTCAAAACGGCCTTGACCTTGCTGGCATTTTTAGCTCCGAAATAGAACACCTCGTGCTGGAAAGCGCGCAAATTTTTTAATAAATCCGTCAAATCAGAGGGCGTAAGGGCATGGAGTTGTTCGGCGGAAATCTTGTCGCTGAACGGGTTGACGGGGCCATATTTGGCATAATTCGCCATACCTTTCGAAAGGATGGTTCTTTTGTCTTTTTTGTTGTTTTCGCGGCGTAGCAGTATGTCAGCTACAAGATTATCCATTGCCTCGGAATTAGGCTGGGCATCGGCAAGCAAATGCTCCATGAGGGCCACCGCCTCTTCGAAAGATTCCTCGAGGCCGGTCAGCGAGAAGAAAAAATGCTCATCTCGGCACTCAACCCCAAAATTCGCCCCAAGACGGTAAAAAGCCTGTTGGATTTCCGAAGGGGAGTGCTTGGAAGTACCGAGAAAATGCAGGTAGCCTGACAGGACAGCCAAACGGCGGTCGCTCAATTTGCCCATGTCAAAGCAATAGTGCAAGCGGAAAAGTTTGCTCTTGCGGTCCTGTACCGAGCGGAGTTTTAGATTTTTAGAAAGTGAACTGGTTTTGATCACTTTTTTAAAGTCAACAAATTCGGGTGCAACATCGGGCGTTTCCCAAGCCAAAAATTCTTGCGCAAACCCCGAAGCGCCCTCGCGGTTCACCTCGATGGGCGTAATGGGCGGTTTCTCCACCTTCATGACCGCAGGATCGTCGCCGGTGTGTTTGTACACCACGGCACAATTGTGATCCAGGAAGGTTTTTTGTGCAAATGCCACCAGATCGGCTTTGGTTACCTTGGCCAATTTCTTCCAGCGCCGTACTACATCGGTCCACTCAATACCCAATACATAGGCGCTGGTGATGGCGTTTGCACGGCCCGGGTTTTTCTCAAAAGACCTGATTTCTGAAAGTTTCATGTCTTTTAAGACGGCCTCCAAAAGCCAGTCTTCAAATTCGCCGCGCCTCAATTTTGCAATTTCGTCCAAAAGGATTTTTTCTACTGCTTCGAGCGACTGACCCTCACGCGGTTTCGCCATGAGCAACAGGGAAGAAAAATCTTCGTACACTCGAGGGTAGGCGTAGGCTTCCAAAAGTTGTTGTTTTTGCACAATATTCAAATCGAAAAGCCCCGCCTGGTAGTTATGCAAGATTCCCGCCACCAAAGGCAACAACAACGACGCTTCTTCGGATTTTGCACCCGGCAGTCGCCAACCCATTTCGACCCAGGGCGATTCTTGTCCCCACACCGTTCGGTGGGTGCGAGCGGTCAATTCTGGTTGTGGCTTGAATTTGAATTTTGGTTTCTCCTTCCGCTCAAATCCGCCAAAATACCGCTCAGCGAGCCGCACCGCATTGGCCGGATCAAAGTCGCCAGCCATCACGATGGCCATGTTATTCGGTATGTAATAAGTATCGAAAAATTTGTAAATATTGGTCTGCGAGGGGTTTTTCAAGTCTTCACCGCGCCCCAAGGTAGTTTGTGTCCCATACGGGTGACTGGGCGTCAGCGTCTCCTGCATTGCCTTCAGGGTTTTGCGGAAATCTTTGTCTTGGCTTATATTGTATTCTTCAAAAACAGTTTCCAATTCCGTGTGGAACAGCCGCAAAATTGGTCTGCGAAACCGCTCGCTTTCGAGTGCGAACCAGCGTTCCAGTTCATTGGAGGGAATGTCGTTGACATATACGGTTTGTTCTACCCAAGTGTAGGCGTTCGTTCCCTTTGCCCCCATCTCGCTCACCAGTTTGTCATACTCGTTGGCAGCAGCAAATTGGGCGGCATCGAAGCTTAAGCGATCAATTTCAGCATACAAACCCTTCTTTTTTTCGGGATTTTTCTCCTCACGATGCTGCTCGAACAGCAGTTCTATTTCGTCGAGAATTGCTTTTTCCTTCACCCAATCCAGTGAGCCGAGCCGGTCGGTGCCTTTGAACATCATGTGTTCAAAATAGTGAGCCAGCCCTGTGGTGTCGGCAGGGTCATGTTTTGAGCCTACACGCACCGCTATTTCGGTGTACACGCGAGGTTCCTCCTTGTTCACCGTAAGGAAAAGTCGCAGGCCATTGGCGAGGGTGTGCATTTGCACCTGGATTGGGTCGCCGGGCGTGGTGCGAAATTCTGTTGTTGAAGAAGCGGGAATAAATTGCTGCATAGCTGATGTTGTCTAAAAACCCGCCACACGAATTTCATTCGCAAGACGGGTTGTAAAAATCTTGAACTATTATGGTCAAATCAAAGATCAAGCAACAAACTGGTTGGGTCTTCAATCAGGTTTTTCACTTTTACCAGGAAGGTAACGGAGGTAGAGCCGTCTATAATCCGGTGGTCGTAACTAAGTGCTAAGTACATCATGGGGCG
>JBBQSW010000343.1:0-4409 GCA_038213575.1 Chitinophagales bacterium
CCAGCTGGTGTCGGTCCTGTGCAAATCGGCGATCTGTTGGAAGGCTTTATTGAGGGGGAAAAATGGTTGAATTGTCAGATAAAATGAACACGCGCTGGGTTGTTATGCGGCTAAAATGATAAAGTAAAACTACTTTTGCGCAGATCTTTGGCGGACACTACATTCCAAGCTTGGGTCTTCAATTCACCAAATTACCTAATTACCATATCACCCCGCCTTCGCCTCCAACTTTGCAAGTTTTTGACGATCGAAAAGGCTGCGGCGGGTAAAAACTCAACAACAAACATGAGCGCAATCCGCGAAGTATTAGCCAGAGAGATCCTCGACAGCCGAGGCAACCCTACCATTGAAGCAGAAGTGTGGACGGAAGCGGGCTTTATTGGCCGCGCAGCAGTGCCAAGCGGCGCAAGCACGGGTGTACACGAAGCGGTAGAACTCCGCGACGACGAAGACCGTTACCTCGGCAAAGGCGTGCGCCGTGCCGTGAAGAACGTGGAGGTCATCCTCCGCCCCGAACTCCTCGGTCAGGAAGTGAGCGACCAAATCCGCATTGACCGCCTCATGATTGATCGCGACGGCACCCGCACGAAAAGCCAGGTGGGCGCCAACGCCATTCTCGCCGTCAGTCTCGCCGTGGCCCGCGCCGCAGCCGAAGAACTTGGTCAGCCGCTCTACCGCTATCTCGGCGGTGTGAACGCCCATGTGCTTCCCGTACCTATGATGAACATCCTAAACGGAGGTTCTCACGCCGACAACGGTATTGATTTTCAGGAATTTATGATTATGCCTGTGGGCGCCAATTCCTTCAATGAAGGCTTGCGGATGGGCGTGGAAGTGTTCCACCACTTGAAAAAAGTGCTCAAGAATAAGGGCTATTCCACGAATGTAGGCGACGAAGGAGGCTTTGCCCCCGGCATCAAGGACAACGAAGAAGCCATCCAGATGGTAATGACCGCCATTGAAGCATCGGGTTACAAACCTTTGGATGACATTGTCATCGCGCTTGATCCCGCCGCTTCCGAGTTCTACGACGCGGAGAAAGGTGAATACGTGTTCAAAAAATCCAGCGGCGAACGCTATTCCTCCAAAGACATGGTGGCCTACTGGAAAGATTGGTGCAACCGCTACCCTATCTACTCCATCGAGGACGGCTTGGCAGAAGACGACTGGACGGGTTGGAAACTCATGACCGAAACCCTCGGCCACCGCATCCAACTCGTGGGCGACGATCTTTTCGTGACCAATGTGGAGCGCCTCCAGCGCGGCATTGACGAAAAAATCGCCAACTCCATCCTCATCAAAGTCAACCAGATCGGTTCGCTCACCGAGACCATCAACGCCGTAAACCTGGCCACGCGCCACGCCTACACCTCGGTCATCAGTCACCGCTCCGGCGAAACAGAAGATACCTTTATCGCTGACCTCGCCGTGGCCCTGAACACCGGCCAGATTAAAACCGGCTCGGCCTCGCGCTCCGACCGGGTGGCAAAGTACAACCAACTGCTTCGGATTGAGGAAGAGCTGGGAGATGCAGCGACGTATTTGGGAAGGGCGATTTTTGGGGTGTGAGAACGCGCTGAAAATATGCTGGAATAAGAACCCCCCGTCTTGCGATTTGCGAGGCGGGGGGTTTGCTTTTCCCTCGGTAATTATTCGATAATTGCTTCTTATTTTTCTTCCTTTAGTTTGCTATCTTTGAAACGATGAATATGAAAACCTAATAAAAACTTGACCATGGAAGAACAAGATAAGATCATCGTATTTCAGGAGCGGCAGATCCGCCGTATTTGGCATAATGGGGAATGGTGGTTTGTGGTTGAAGATGTGGTGTCTGTTTTGACGGACAGCAATGACCCCAGGCAATATATCCGGCGTATGCGCAGCCGCGATGAGCAACTCTCCAAAGGGTGGGTACAATTTGTACTTACCCTTTCGGTTGAAACGCCGGGCGGTTCCCAAAAGATGAACTGCGCCAATACAGAAGCGATGTTTCGCATAATCCAGTCCATGCCCTCTCCAAAAGCCGAACCGTTTAAACTATGGTTGGCTAAAGTCGGTTATGAGCGCGTCCAAGAAATAGAAAACCCTGCGCCATCACATGACCAATCTTGAACTCATCTTTACCATGCTGGGTGAAGAGGGTACACGACAAAGCGCTATCAAAAAAGATGCTCAAGGCTTTGAAGAAAATCGAGGCACTGCTATTGAGGGCGGTACAGCTGCAGGCAAGGCATTAGATGCTTATGAAGCAAGTACTGGGGACAAAGTGGTGGCGGCTCAAAATTTCAACGGACAAATCACTGAGGCTAAGAAAAAAGCCTCAGAGGGCCTTTCTCGATGGCCGACGTTTAAACACAGCATCCCAATGAACCAGTGGTCAACAGCGTTTTTGACGTGTTCGCCAACCACCATATCAACTCGTCGACAAAAGGGAACAAAATCAATGGATGTCGTTTCTTTGTTGAAGCCCATTGTGCGCACCTATAAGTGCAACTTTTCATCTATCGGATGTTCAATGTCTTTTTCAAATCACTTGCCTTTTGATGGTATTTTGGGTTCTTGCCATTTAGAATTACGTGCAGCATCAAACGTGTTTCTAATGCTTGCCCGGTAGCCACATAACACAGCAGCAAATGCCACTGTGCATTTGCCTCTTCATACTGATCTTTTTCAAGTAAGTCAAGAAATACAGGAATAGCCGCTTCAAAATCTTTTGCATAAAAAAGCGAATAGGGCAAGCGTTGCGTTACCTCTGCCTGCCTTGAATCCTTAGCTGGGATACTTTTCAGCAAACGGATGGATTCCGCAAAGTCTTTTGCATCAAAAGCCTTTTTTTCGGCAACGAGCGTGGAATCGCTCCCTTCTTCTCCTCCTCGCGTGGAAGTGTTTGACGGGGGGGCGAACTGCATGGCGATGAGCGGCTTACCTGCACGCCGTCGGGATTCCAAATCCCGCAACTTCCGCTCATTGAGATCGAGTGCTTCGCGCAAGCGTTTGATTTCCAAAACAATAACAGAATCTTTGCCCTCTTTTGGCAAGGCCATCAAGGCTGTTAAGGAATCTTGTTTTAGTTCAAACGTTAAGCGCATAGCCGATATGAGGGAATCGCGCTGTGCGATTTTCTGGGTTTCCGAATTTTGTGATTGAGGCACTTTCCCCACTTGCCAGAAATGCCAAAAAGTCCCCACTAACAGCAGCAGAAGCAAGGTGGCCGTCGTCCAAATCCAGAAGTTTTGGGCAGCTCGCGGGGGCGGCGAAGCTGTTGGTGGCCTTGGCTCGTCTAAATCTTTATCCCACAAGTCGAACTGTCCCCGCAGATCAGCAGCGGCTAGCCGCTCCATCCCCGTTAGACCCAGTCGCTGAAGTTCCACCTGCTCCCACAAAGTCGGATCGGTTGCCATAAGGGCTTCCAAGCGCCTGCATTCAGGCGCGGAGAGTTCGCCGAGCAGGTACTTTTCTATGGTATCGTGTAGAGGTCCTTCAGCCATTTCTTTGTTGTTGGATGCGTTGTAAAATACCTGGATGTTCCTGCAGGTAGCATTCGTATCGCTCCTGGCATTTTCGCTTTTCGTTTTTAGCCACTTGTTCACCGCCATCAAAACCCATTTTTTCGGCAATCTCTTTCATGCTGAAGCTTTGCATAAAATAAAGCAGAATGGACTTACAGCGCGCCCCAAGGCGGGTGAGCGATTCATCCAAAATCTTGGCCAAATCGCTTTGAGCAATTTCCGTTTCAACACTCTCTGCAAAATTGGCTATATGGCTGTCCTGCAATTCCACCTGGCTCATCTTCTGCCCTTTTTTACCCTTTAGCCATTGACGATAGACACAGGTGATAAAGTAGGTGGATAATCTGTGCTGTAGCACAAAGTCAGATTGCCGTACCCGCCGCTCAAATACCATCACTACTTCTTGCATGGCTTCTTTGGCCTCTTCGCGGGTGCCGTTTTTGGCCACAATAGTACCGACGACACGGTCACGCCAATCCTTGTAGGCAAATTCCCAAGCCTTTTGGCGGGCTTGGCCTCCAGCGCGAAAAGCTTGGATGATTTCTTGATCCGTGTATTTCTGAGTCATGCTTAGAGGACTTTGGGCACACCAAGGTAACCCAGCTCGGGCCTGTTTTTTTTAGAAAGAAGTAATAATTTTTTTATCAAAATAAAACGCAGCATTCAGGTTACCGCCAATGGCAATCCTTTCTCTTCTCATCAAGATGACTGGGTTGGTTACGGTTCGGACTGGAGTCTCCTGGTGCCCTGCGTGCTGGCCTTTCATCGAATTTTTTCACCCATTTTTTTCACTCAAATCATTGTTCGATGAAAAATGAAATCAAAAAAAGATGGCAGTTTTCCACTATTGTTTTGGTACTGCTCATCCCGATCCTTTCCGGATTCACAAATCCAGCACTT
>JBBQSW010000344.1:0-4402 GCA_038213575.1 Chitinophagales bacterium
TTATAGAGTAGGGCGCGCGCAATAACCACCCGTTGTTGCTCACCACCAGAAAGTTCGAAGGGCATGGCAGCACGTTTCCCGCTGAGGCCCACCTCCGCCAGAACCTCCCCAATGCGCTGATCCATTTTGGCAGTATCGTCCCATCCGGTAGCACGAAGCACGAAAAGAAGGTTTTCTGCTACATTTCTGTCCGTCAAAAGGTTGAAGTCTTGAAAAACAATGCCTAGCTTGCGGCGAAGTTCATGCACATTGTGACGTGATATGCTGCGCAGGTCGAACCCTGCCACCACTCCAAAACCGTGTTCAAGGGGCAAGGCAGCGTAAAGCGTTTTGAGCAAACTGCTCTTTCCGCTCCCGGTTTTGCCGATTAAGTAAGTAAATTCTCCTTCGCCGATGTTCAGGCTGATGTTCTGGAGAATGATGCTGCCGTCCGCTTGGCGGATATCAGCGTTGTTCAGATTGACGATGTTGGACACTTATTTTTTTGATAGCCGCCTTTTCGGTAGGCATGGATTTGGAAGGATTGAAGAGACTAAAGCGTCCCATTTGGGGCTTTCTAACTTTAGTTTCCCGCCGCAAAAGTCAAGCTTTTTTATTTTTTTTTATAAAAACCTGAAAATGTGTGCGATAATTGCCCCGTGAAACAAACCTGTTAGCTTCATTATGAATTCAAAATCCCTCGTCTTTGTCGTCTTCGTTCTTTGGAGTGCCATTAGTTGGCGCTGGTATGTTTGTGGCCTAATGGATGCCTGCGGGCCTGCTGTAGGCCAAACTTCACTAGAGGAAGTTGTTGCCGTGCCAGATGATAGCATTGACACTTCAATGCAGGTTCAAACGCCTGAAATACAACCACTTGACAACAAAACATCCTCCAACAAAAAAGCTCCGGGCAGCAATGGAATGGCATCTAAGCCTGTTTCCTCCTCCAATATAGATGAGGTGCAAATGGAAGAAGTAGAAGACCGCATGCAAATTTACTTCCCTTACAAATCCACCCGCAAAGAAGACAATGTTGCCATTGAGTCCTACTTGTCCAATCTTGCCAGCCAACTCATTACTTCCGGTCAAAAGATCAGTATAACTGGCCACGCGGATTTTGTGGGCGAACCTGGCGACAACTATACTTTTGGTCTTCGACGCGCCTATGGGATCCGAGATATTTTGGTAAAAAAAGGAGTGCCAAAATCCCAGATCCGTTGCAAATCTTTCGGAGACCGCAAGCCTGCGGCTACCAATGATACAGCCTATGGACGCTACCTCAATCGCCGGGCTGTAATCCAGATAATTGATTAATTGGCTGTTGGGGATTTGGGGATTTGAGTCCCCAAACTTGGTCACCCGAACAAGCAAATCCACAAATAAACGAATCCACAACAACTCAAATCAACATAAAAGATGTTTGAAAATAACCCATTCGCTACGCACACGGTTGAAATCCTTATTATGCTCCTCGGTGCCTTTTTCATTGGCCTATGGTTAGGCTGGGTGCTATGGGGGCGGTTAAAAGAAGCAGTAGAACGGTTCAGACTCGACAATCAAAGTCTAAGCGTGACGCTCGATGCATTGCGCCAAGAACTTGATTCGCTCAAAACCAGAGCTTTTGTGGCAGAATCGGACAACAGTAATTTTGCGACCCAAGTGGCGAACCTCAATCGCGAGAATACTAGCCTCCGCGAAAAAATTGATTATTTGGAAACCGAAGTAGCCCAAGTGGAAAACCGCAACCGTCAGGTGGAAACAGAGTTAGGGCTATCCTACTCGCCAGACACTCCAATTGCAGACGATATACCCTTGGAGATCAAAGATCTTGTAGTGGAGACACCCGCTTCGCAGGAAGTCGTTTTCACTGCCGAATTTGTTCCTGAATCTGAAATGGCCACTCCCCCTGTGTTCTTAGTGGAGCCTATCGCTCTGGCAGAACCCAAGCAGGAAAAATCAGCAAAACAAAAACCCCCTACCCAAGTTGAAGCACCCCCATCTTCGGCCATCACCGCAGATCGCGACGACCTGACGGTTATAGAGGGCATTGGGCCAAAAATTCAGATGTTGCTCAACCAATACGGCATCTATAGTTACCGTCATTTAGCCGAGGCCGACGTGCTGCGATTAAAAGAGATCCTCTCCACTGCAGGCCCTCAACTTGCTATGCACGATCCCGGCACGTGGCCCTCACAAGCCAATCTCGCAGCCAATGATCAATGGGACACGCTAAAATCTGTACAAGGTTTTTTGAAAGGTGGTAAAAAGCCGGATTAGTTTGGAGTAATAAGCGGCTGAAATGTGCTTGTTCAGAGATTCTCGGGATTTTTTCGGGGCAAATTCGCTTTCACCAAATCGTAGGACTGTTGGATATAATGCGCCCATTCTGCATCGGCAAGCCAGGAAAAATCCAACACCATCACCCAACATTCCCGGTCCATGTAGGGCGCGGGAATGATTCCTTCTCTGGCGATCATTTCATCAAATTCCTGTTCCAACACTTTGAACGAAGCTCCGCCATCCGTATCTGAATCGGTGACACAAAACGGCTGATTTTCTACTGAAAAGTAACGGTCTTGCCTCCATTTGACCTCCTCAGTCACTCCAGAAAAGGAAAGGCAAAGATTTTGGATGTTTTTAGAGTTCATGTCGAAGATGATTTAGATGTGGTGGTTTTTTAAAAAGATAACATGATTAATACTTATTTGAGTCGTAAAAGCCCAAAAATCCCCGCATCAATCCAGCCCTTGTTCTTGTCTTCTCCTTCCACTATGGTTGAGCCAATGAAATTTTCGCGCTCAGTCGAGTAATCGTTGTCACAGTAAGCAAGAGCAAATCCCATTTTTTTGCCAGATTTCAGCATTTTGGGAATATTTTCGCCATCATCCTTATATTTTTTGCCGTCAAAAATATTCACAGCCACTTCCCAGATCGAGGTTTTTCCATTGGTGGTGCGTCGGGTTGTACAGTGCTCATTGAAGTACGCAAAAGCACGGTCTGGTCGGATGTCAACCACTTTGCCATCGAGCGCAATATGGTAGGCAAAAGCGTTATAATTGTATTGGTGATTGCCTCCGCTGGCATCTTCGTCCACAAAAATTTCGAGGCAATCATCGTCCCAATATTTCAGGAGTCCATCAGTATGAATGTCTATCAAAGTATCATCCGTAATTTCTGCCAGCACATATAGATTATTTTCATCCCAAAGGATTTTGTAGCGGCCAGAAAAATCGTCTGGTGTAATGGGCGCCCCAATCCAAACTTGATCCAGCGGCAGCCATTCGGCACTTTGCCAAGCTGGGTCATCGGCTTTGCCATCCAGAAGCGGGGTGCCGTAATTTGCTACAAACTGTTGTTTCCCAGCGGCATTAGCAGGGTTTTCGCTAAATACCCCTTCCTTTTTCTCCAAAAAAATAAAGAGCAACACGGCGAATGCGACGGCTAGGCCGAGGATTGAATTTCTGTCCATAGTTTGAAAATTTTGACAAAGGTGGGCTTTATTGCAAAAATCTTCCGCTTGAAAAATTCTAAACTTTATCCCCTTCGTGTAGTTCTTACAATCTAGTGCAAACAAAAGTCAAAGGCATTTGGCTACCTTTGCCGCGCAAGATCAAACTCCTTAACAAGGATTGGTTTTTACACAATACCAAACTTACTTGCGAACCGGAGTTCGCGCCACAAAAACAGAATTATGGAGCCTAACGGATACCTGCCCGTCATCATGCAATCCCTAGTCGCACTCGGGTTTGTGGCACTGGTACTTATTGTAGTGCCCAAACTCGGGCCGCGCCGCAGCAGCAAAAAGAAAGATGAGAACTTTGAATGTGGCATCGAAAGTCAGGGCAATGCCCGTATGCCTGTTTCCATCAAGTACCTGATGACCGCCATCTTGTTCGTTTTGTTTGATGTGGAAGTGATTTTCTTTTACCCATACGCCGTCAATTTCAGAGCCATGGGCACAGCAGGCTTTTTTGCCGTGCTGATGTTTGTCGCCGTGTTTTTGATTGGGTTCTATTATGTGCTCCGCAAAGGTGCATTTGAATGGGATAAGTGAGAACTACCCCACCCTTGAAGGATTTTAAAAATTCATACTCAGCAAATTATGAGTAAAATTATTTCAGCAGAAATGCCCGAAGGCATGGGCGGAGAAGGCTTTTTCGCCACGAAATTGTCCTCAGTAGTAGGACTTGCCAGGGCTAATTCACTTTGGCCCCTACCTTTTGCCACTTCCTGTTGCGGCATTGAGTTCATGGCCACCATGGGAAGCAACTATGATCTCGCTCGTTTTGGAATGGAGCGACTTTCATTTTCGCCGCGTCAGGCAGACCTGCTTATGGTGATGGGTACCATTGCAAAAAAAATGGGCCCGATCCTCAAACAGGTGTATACCCAGATGGCCGAGCCTAAATGGGTGCTCGCAATG
>JBBQSW010000345.1:0-4399 GCA_038213575.1 Chitinophagales bacterium
TATGGTTCGGTTAGCTTTTTACAAGAGATAAAATTAAGCCAGACTATTCAGTTCTGCCCAGGCAGCTCGGTTGAAATTAACGGTCAAACTTACACCCAACCCGGTATCGTCATAGCAACTGTGCTTTCCACTACCGGCGGATGTGACACCCTCATCACCTATACCTTGGAGCACTTACCTGCGCCAACTCTTGGTGTAACGGTGGCGTTCTGCCCTGGCACCTCTGTTGACATCGGTGGCCAAAATTATACCCAACCAGGGACGGTGCAACTGACCCTACCCGGAGCGGCAGGAGACTGCGATACACTTGTGACTTACAACCTGCAGTTTGCTCCCTTGCCTACAAGATTCGAAAACCTGGAATTCTGTGAAGGGGAGAGTATCACCTTGGGGGGACAAACCTACACACAGCCTATTTCAGTCACACTAACGGCCCCTGGAGTTGGCAACACCTGCGACACGTTGGTGACCTACATATTGCAATTCATTACGCCAACGCCATCGTCCATGAGCTTGGTGTGCCCAAATACAATCAATGTCGCTACAATACCTGGGTCTGGCCCAATTCCCGTGACCTACAGTTTGCCCGTGGTTTCGAGCGATTGTGTATGCCCCGGCAATGCGCTGAACCTGACGAGTGGCACTGCCTCGGGTGGCCTCTTTCCTATAGGCAACACTCAAGTGTGCTACACGGCAAAAGACAGTTGCGGTTCGGTTGCGAACTGTTGTTTCATCGTCACGGTGCGTGAAGAACTACCCTGCGACACGAAGACCAACGGCTGTATAAAATACGAGCTGCTCAGTATCACTGCCGACGTGGAAAAACAACGCACCTACAACATCCGGGTAACAAACACCTGCGGCAGCAAGTTGATTTACACGGCCATTCAACTCCCTAACGGCTTCAGTGCGGTGAGCCCGGCCAACAATTCGATCTATACTTCGCCGGACGGTCGCAAATACGATGTGCGCAATCCGAACTTTTCACCGTTCTATTCCATACGCTTCAAATCCACGACCGACAGCATTGCCAATGGCCAATCGGAGGTGTTTTCCTACACATTGCCCGAACAGGCAAACCCGACGTTTATCAACATTACGTCGCGTTTGGTAACGCAGAGCTTCTACGCGGCCCACCTCAACACCTTCAATTGCCCAATTGGCGTGACGCCCAGCAGCAACCGGAGCAAGGAGGAAACGAAGATATTTGAGCATCAAAATACAGGTATCCTGCTCTTCCCCAACCCGACCAACGGCGAACTCTTTGCCGATTTGTCGCGCTGGCAGGGCAAGGATGTGAACATTCAGATTTTGGATAGCCGGGGAATGCGCGCTCAATCATTCTCCATGAATGCAAGCAGCGAAGCGCAGCCTATTCCTTTGGCGAGCCAATTGCCTTCCGGGCTTTATTTCCTTGAAATTCGTACGGAGAACGGGGAAAGGGAAGTGGGGAGATTTGTGTTGGAGCGTTGACTTTGGCTTTGACGACCTGAATTCCTAACCGTCCTATGGCTTTGAGCCGTAGGGCGGTTTTTTTTATTCAAAATAAAGTAGGTTTGCCCGATAAAACTGAGTCACCTATGAGTCCAATCAACGAAATCAAATCCCTCGTGGCTGAAAGCCGCACCAGCGATGCACTGTCGCGTTTGTTAGAATTGAGCCAAAGCAACAAACAAGTCCATGATGCCGTCCACATTGTGCTGGGAGAATTCAATGACCTGACTTCGCAAAGGTTGACGGCGCTTCCAAAAAACAACCTTAACCACTAACCCGCCCAACTTTCAAGAACGTCCCTCCCAAGTGGTCAAAATCGGCGTCTGTAGTAATCAACTGTGCGTCAAGAATGGATGCAGTTGCAGCAATCCAAAGGTCGTTTTTGCCCATGTTACGAGCAGTAAGGCCCAAAGGGCGGGCAGGAAGTTTGTTTTGGCTGAAAGCATCCATTTCGGCGTAGCGCTCAAGGATGTCTTCCGACCAAATGTCAATCGGGTTGAGGATATCCAACAGCGTATCCAATTGTTGCTCAACCTGACGCATCACTTCCGATTCCCGCAAGTAATGAATGACAATATTTGTATCAAATTGGTGAATCATTTAGTCAACAAGGCGAGCAATTCTTCAATCGGTTCTTGCACGTTAATCTCTCGAACAAGGCTCATAAACGCGTTTTTGTCATGTCCTTTGAAATTACGTCGCCGTTTTACCGCTTCAGGATCGAACTTCTTGGGCATAGGCTTTTTGCGCTTTTGAGGTTGGATTTTTCGGTTTTTGATCAGGAGTAGCGTTTCTTCCAATTGGCTCAAATCCCTTTCATCCCATAATTGTGAGACTTCTTGAATCAGTTCGAGTTTGCGTTCGGTTAAATCAATCATGGTACACCTCCTTTTTTGATGAATAGTTTTGCAAAGATCGTAGTCATCTGCTTAAAATACAAAAAACAAAGCCCGCCTCTAATCAGAAAAGCGGGCTTTGTTGCCAATGTTAAATCTTGCCAAGGAATTACAACTAAGAAAAAGCAGCCAAAAACTTGTCATTCCCTTCGTAGTGCTCCATGTGGCCAATGATGAGGCGAATGAAGTCAATCAAGGGCAAGATACCAAAAAAGCCACCGAGGGTGATGAGGTAAAACAGGATCAATACTGGGCGACCGCCCAAGTACACACGGTGTATTCCCGTCCAGCCAATGAAAAACGCAAGGAGGATGGCGAGTGCTGCATTGTGCTCTCCAGCAGCCAAGCCTTTGAAAAACATGCTGGTTTTTTTGCCAAAATTTTTGATTTTGGAGAAGAAGCCGCGTTTTTCAGATTTTTTCTTCACTACATGACCGCTTGTAGTGGTGGTAGCAGCGCTGTACTGGGCCGTGCCCGTGTTGGCCGAATTCGTGATAGCAAACGACGGAATGCTGGACAGCATAAACACTGACAACAGCAAGAAGCAGAAGGATTTAACTGTGTAAGACTTCATGTAAAAAATGGTTAATGAACGGTGATGGTTAATGAACGGTGAATAAATTTCGAACCAAATGTAGCAATCATACTTGAATCACCCCCACATTGAATTTTGCTACTGGCGCATTGTTCGCAGCCTCTATGCCCATGCTGATCCATTGTCGGGTGTCGCGGGGGTCAATAATCGCATCTACCCAAAGTCGGGCAGCGGCGTAATAAGCCGTAGTTTGAGCCAGATAACTGGCCTTGGTTTTTTCCAAAAGTTCTTTTTCAGCCACCGGGTCGGGAGCATGTCCTTTGGCTTTTAATGATTGTACTTGTATCTGCGTCAGCACTTTAGCAGCCTGTTCACCGCCCATCACGGCTATTTTTGCCGTAGGCCAAGCCACCATAAGGCGAGGATCGTAGGCTTTTCCGCACATCGCGTAGTTTCCTGCGCCATAAGAGTTGCCAATGACGATGCTGAACTTCGGAACGGTTGAGTTTGCAACTGCATTCACCATTTTCGCGCCGTCTTTGATGATGCCGCCATGCTCAGAGCGGGTGCCCACCATGAATCCGGAAACGTCGTGCAAGAATACGAGCGGAATCTTTTTCTGGTTGCAATTGAGGATAAACCGCGTGGCTTTGTCTGCCGAATCGGAATAGATGACCCCGCCTATCTGGATTTCCCCCTTGGCGTTTTTCACCACCTGACGATTGTTCACCACGATTCCCACCGCCCAGCCATCTATTCGAGCGTAGGCCGTGATGATGGTTTTGCCGTAGTGCTCCTTGTACTGAGTGAGTTTGCCTTCGTCTACGATACGGCGCAGAAGTTCAACCGTATTGTAGGGTTTTGCGCCGTTTTCGGGGTAGATCTCAAAAAGGTCGTCCGACTTTCCCACTGCGGGTAAGGGTACAACCCGGTCAAAACCAGCATTTTCAAACCTGCCGTATTTGTCTACTAAATCTTTAATGGTAT
This sequence comes from Chitinophagales bacterium, assembly GCA_038213575.1. Taxonomy (GTDB): domain Bacteria; phylum Bacteroidota; class Bacteroidia; order Chitinophagales; family Saprospiraceae; genus M3007. The sequence continues at coordinate 3,913 of JBBQSW010000345.1, forward strand.
CCAAGCAAGTCTGATCGTCGGGCATTTTGTAGTCCGTCACACCACTGATTTCGGAATGGGTAGATGCGCCGCCAAGTACTTCCTGGTCAGCGTCCTCGCCAATGGCGGCTTTTACAAGATAAGGACCGGCCAAAAAAACCGAGCCTGTTCTTTCCACGATCAAAGCCTCGTCCGACATGATCGGCAAATACGCGCCGCCTGCCACGCAAGCTCCCATGATGGCCGCTATTTGCGGAATACCTGCCGAAGAAAGCCGCGCATTGTTGCGGAAAATCCGCCCAAAGTGTTCTTTGTCCGGGAAAATCTCGTCCTGCATGGGCAGGTACACCCCGGCAGAATCTACTAGATATATAATGGGAAGTCGGTTTTCCATCGCGATTTCTTGGGCTCGAAGGTTTTTTTTGCCCGTGATGGGAAACCAGGCCCCTGCTTTAACCGTCGCGTCGTTGGCGACCACGATGCACTGCCGACCGCGCACATACCCGAT
>JBBQSW010000346.1:0-4382 GCA_038213575.1 Chitinophagales bacterium
TTCAATCAAGCGCTTGTGGGTGCGCAACTGGAACTGCTCACGAGCCTTCTTGTTCACGTGCGGCGAGCGCAAAACGGTGAACACTTCTTTCTCAGTGGGCAGCGGAATCGGGCCAGTTACTACAGCACCACTCGCACGCACGGTTTTCACGATTTTCTCAGTGGACTTGTCCACTAAGTTGTAGTCGTAAGACCGGAGTTTGATGCGAATTTTCTGATTCATTACCTCGTAAATACTTTAAATTTCAATTTCAGGCTTTTCGAAGGAGGCAAACAGAACTTAATTTTGAGTGCCCTTTTTCGTTAGCGGCTGCAAAGGTAGAAACACCTTGATCTAATTTCCAAATAGGTTTGAAAATTTATTGAAAAAAGATTTGGGAGGGGGATCTGGACGTAACTGGACGATTACGAAACCTGACAGGTTTCGTAATCGTTTTCCATTCCAACGGCTCCATTCGCCAACGCCAGTTCAAATTTTAACAAACTTCCCGCTCCACATCCTGCCATCCGCCAGCAGGTATAAGTAGTAAAGACCGGGACTTAAGCGGCGAATATCCAGAGAACCCTGGCTGCCCATCCCAATCGCGGCTTGCTGTAAGACTTCTACCCCCGTGGCATCCATGATTGAGACTCGCTCGATGTCCATTTCTGCTTGCAAATGAAGCGTTTCTCTTGCCGTGTTGGGCCAAAGCAACACCTGCCCGCCCTCTCCTTGGAGCGTGACGCTGCTGACCGCCGTCACTTCCACCTCCTGGCAAACCGTGTCGCAGGCATTGGCATTGCAGGCCGTCAGACACACTGTATAGGTTCCCGCTGCGGTGTACAAGTGTATTGGGCTGGTATCTTGGCTCGTAGTGCCGTCGCCAAAATCCCAGTGCCAGGTGGCGGGTTCATAGTAAGACAGATCCGTAAATTCAATCTGTTGTGGCGAGAGCGTATCAACTACATCATACCGAAAATGCGCGATGGGCAGGTTATCAATGCCCAATGTGTCACAAGGGCTGCCGTCGAGCGGGCCGAGGCGGTAGTTGGGGAAGTTGGGCTCGAAATCACTCCCTCGTGCCGGAAGTTTTATGCCGTGTTGCTCTACCTTGCAGGCAAGCCCTTTCTTGCTGGGACTATGTATGACATGCAATATATCGTTGTTCGTGGTGGTGAGGATGTAGATTTTTCCGTCTGGCGCAAGCGCAGCATGGAAAAAATAGGTCGCTTCTGGGGACATAAAGCCGTCATATTCAGCCACTATTTCACGGCTGGCCAATATATTCTGCGAAAAAAGGTCATATTGTTGGATTTCTCCCCCTGTAGTCAGGTAAAGGAAGCGGTTGTCGAATGATATAGCCACACCTCCAGAACCAGATGGCATGGTGTGATAGTCCCAGTAGACCGGGTTGGAAAAAGTGCCGCTACATCGGTCAAAATCCAGTATCAGCATCCCTCCAGGGTGATTCCGAAAAAACTTGCTGCCATCTGGTGTGAAACGTGTCTGGTTGCAGCAATATCCGCTGTCCACTTCGGTAAAGCCGACATCCTGCATCCCCTTATATTCCACTGTGTCAGGCGTGACAAGCGTGACATGTATCTCGCTGTGGAAGCGGCGCGTCACTACCACCCACCAATCCCGCCCATTGGCGTGGCGGGTGGCTGTAACGAACTGCCCCAGATAAAGGGAGTCGCTCAACAGGGTATTGTTCTTACTGATAACTGCTCCGTTTCCATTGTCCTTGCTCGCGTCTATCTCTGTATAGAGCAGGTTCATCGGGGTTCGGTATTTGTCGTCGCTCCGAAGATGGAAGAGGTGGTAGAGGCTGTCGCTCCCAGGCTTGGGCAAGAAGACACAGGGCTGGATTATTGGATAAAATTGATTCCAAGGGTATGAGCAATAGGAATTGAACACTTTCCCTGGATTAAGCGAGTCTCCATTCAACATCAAATCTTTGTTTCGGTTAGAAATCCTGCACCCATCGGTAAAAGCAACCAAATTGCCATCTTTATCTGCTATGGAAGCAAATGGGTAATCAATTACAAAGTCATTTAGCGTTATTTCGGGGGGGGTAGATCTGAAGTCAATCAAAGTGCCTCCAAAAATTGACCCATTCCATGGAATGATTGACCCATTTCCAAATGGCCAAATATAGTCGTGTTTGACTTGAGAACAGAGCAGGCAAGGGAGACCAATAGAGAAGTATAAAAGTGCGAGGATTTTTTTCATGGGAAAAATAGAAATGGCCGCTCGCGACCGAAAGGCCGCGAGCGGCTACATGAATTAAAAGGGAAAATCAGTGATTTAGAGAAAGTGCCTTGACGCCAATGCGGTGTCCTTTGTTGTCCAAGAGTACGCTCCAATAGAGGCCGGAAGAAAGTTTTGACAAATCCAAAGAGAGATTTCGTGTTTCTGAAGCCAATTCCGTGCTATGTACCATTTGACCGTAAACATTCATGACTACAAATGATGTGGCCATACCTGGAGACCAGGAAACTTCTACCAGTCCGCTGCTGGGATTGGGGGTTATGTTGAACACCGCCAAGCCAATCGTTTTACCTTCTTGAGTCAGCGCAGGGCCTCGTTCTTCTACCGCACCATCATAATATGGGAAGAGGAATAGGTCGCAAGGGGCAACGAAGTTGGCAGCAGACCTGACTGCCTGACCCGCGCTTGCCGGATCTTGTTGCGCCAAAGCGATTATCTGTTGATAATATGTCGAATCCATAGGCTCCTGAAGCAAGCGACGCAACCAGATATCATACAACGTCTTGCGAGCTGCTTCGTAAGTTTGTGACGTTGAGATGGCTGTATTGTAAGCGAGCACATTTTGCAAGTTTGCGCTTACTTGGGCATTGCGCGATGTTTCTAAAGAAGCTAAGTTGGCAGCACTAGATGCCATCTGTTGGAGCAGCGCAATCCGATTGGCGAACCACGTTTCAGTCAAATTATTGGTAGAAGAATAATCCTGAGTAGCATCCCAGGCCATCAGGCTGTCTGCTGCTTGTTGGGCGGATGTGTTATAGTTGTCAAATAGCAGCTGGTCGGCACTCGAAATAGTCAAACTACTGCCCATCATCTGGATCACTTGGCCGAAGGAAGAAATGGTCGTATTGGCAAGGCTGTTGAAGAACGACGCTTCGGGCGAACCTGATGGGCGAAGTTCTGGGTGCAGTAACAGCTTTATATAGGCTCGCTGTTTTAGATCATCAAGCACAGTGCCGTTATATGGCGAAAGGCCATCTACCAACTGCTTTTCGTAAGCCGTCAATTGGCGAAGAGGTTCTGCCTCCAAACTTGGGGCGCAATAATCAGTATCAACGGCTAACTCTCTGAACCAATTCACGTTAGGCCCAGGGAAAGTCGGGTTAGGGCTTATTTTGGTCGAAAGGGGATAGAACCGAAATGGCGGACTCGTGAATTCAGGCACCCTAAAAAGCGAGGTTATTACAAAAGCCCCAGGCACATCATGGTTGACTGCCCATTCAATACAATCATTTGGTGCCATGTTCCACGTATTTCCCCTGCCAAATTGTTTCCCTATCCCTGGCATATCATTCGAAGTAAGCCCCGAAATATACAGGCCAATGGTATGGTGGTGCATATGGTTTTGGCGCAGCGACACATCGCCACAGTCACTTTTAAAATGCATACCCCATCTGGAATAATCCACATCATTGTCACAATAATCTATGCCTTGCACCAATTCACTGTGAATAGCACAATGTAACGGCCCAAGGTCCACGGCTGAAGGCCCCGTTACAGTATTGTGGCGAACTACATGACCTTGAGAGGCGTTTTGCACAAATGGATCAACTGGGGCAAGTACAATGCCGAACCCTCCGAACGTATTAATTCCAACACCGCCATAGGTTAGGACGTTCTCTTCAATCAAAAGATTGTCAGAATTCCCCATTCTAGCCCCAATCCCATAGTTTGGGACGCTTGTTGAGTTGATATTTATTATGTTCCAGGCAATGTCAGCTTGATCTGAAGCATCCACAAGGTCCAACAACGTGATGCATGTAAAGTCTTTAACACTCCCTCCTACCGTAAACGTGTTATGTTCAATCGTACAGTGCGTTCCAAATAACGCTTGAGGCCTTTCCACCAAGACTCCAAATTCCCATAAACTGCCCACAATGTTGAACTGATTTTGGTTGTCGACTCTGATGAACTGGGTATTATTGTTGCCGACAGAGTGTATCCCGATTACCCAATTGCCGCCGAAAATATTTGCTTTGGCTTCAAGGCTTGCACTTTCCGTAAATATACAAACACCACTACCAATTCCAAAAGTGCAGACCTGAACTGAAATGCGGCCTCGATAGCTCCAGATACCGTGGTCAGTAATCCGCTCGTAAGTATTATTGATAGAGGTGACGATACTCCTGTAACCT
>JBBQSW010000347.1:0-4379 GCA_038213575.1 Chitinophagales bacterium
CTTCACGGACTGGCCACCTTTGGTATTATAGGTATGTTGTTCTGGATACTGACGGGCAAAATGTATGAATATCATTACGCCTGGGCCAATGTGTCAGACGATCTACCCATGCAGTACGTTTTTTCGGCATTTTGGAAAGAGCAACAGGGTAGTTTCTTGCTCTGGAGTTTTTGGCACATTATCCTCGGAATAGTCCTGATGTTTCGTGCAGGCAAGTGGGAAACATCCGTTTTAGCAGTGATTGCACTGGCCGAAACGCTTATTGCTTCCATGCTTTTAGGACTGTATTTTAATGAGTTCCGATTTGGAGCAAGTCCGTTTGATCTGTTGCGCGATGTGATGGACGCTCCGATTTTCAATCAAGCTGACTACCTCGCCAAAATAAAAGGAAACGGGCTCAACCCCCTCCTTCAAAACTACTGGATGACCATCCACCCGCCCACGTTGTTTTTGGGCTTTGCAAGCACGATCGTGCCCTTTGCATTCGCCGTGTCAGGGCTTTGGATGCAGGAACACAAGGCATGGCTAAAGCCCGCACTCAGTTGGTCGCTTTTTTCTGCGGCCATACTGGGCACCGGCATCCTGATGGGTGGAGCCTGGGCGTATGAAGCACTCTCTTTTGCAGGCTACTGGGCTTGGGATCCTGTGGAAAATACCTCACTAGTACCTTGGCTGACGCTCTTGGCGGGCATCCACACCAATCTCATAGCAAGAAGCACGGGCTACTCTATCCGAAGCACTTACGGATTTTACCTGATCACTTTCATCCTGATTTTATATTCCACTTACCTTACTCGAAGCGGGATTTTGGGCGATACCTCAGTGCATTCGTTTACGGAGATGGGGCTTGGTTTGCAATTAATTATATTGATTTCTGTGTTCTCGGTGATGGGACTTTGGCTTTGGATTCTTCGTTACCGAGAAGTCCCAGAGGAGAAAGGAGAAGAAAAAACCAATAGCCGGGAGTTTTGGATGTTCATCGGCGCTCTGGTGCTACTTTTCTCTGCACTTTTGATGACGGGTGCGACTTCGCTTCCGGTCTGGAACAAAATCGTACAAGCATTCAATCCCGACTATGTTGGTGCGGCCTTGAGAGACCCCATTGAACACCACAATCGCTATCAACTTTGGATTGCTGTTTTCATTGGATTGCTCACAGGGGTGGCACAATGGATGCGTTACAGCGAACGAAACTGGGCGGTGCAAGCCCGAAATTTTGGTAAACACATAGGCATCGCAGCGGTAGGTGCCGCGCTGCTTACTGCGCTCAATTTGCTTTGGATCGAAATGCGAGCCTGGCAACTTTTTGCCTTCCTTTTTGCGGGTATGTTCACAATGGTCGCCAATTTGGACTACTTGATTTCGGTGTTGAAGGGCAATTTGAAACTTGCGGGCTCAGCGGTTTCCCATATTGGTTTTGGTATTTTGCTTTTGGGTATCCTAAGCACGGGATTGGGGAAAGATTGGATTTCCGTCAACACGTTTGCTATGGAGGGTTTGATAGAAGGTGCTGACGACGAGGCACTTAGGCGAAGTGTGATCTTGATGAAAGACGCACCCATGCCGATGCGCGGATTCAATACGACCTACACAAAAGACACTTTAGAACGCCAAACACGCAGTTTTACCGTCAATTTCGAACGCCGCGATGAATCGGGCAATCCTACGGGAGAAAATTTCACGCTTTACCCCAACGTGATGTACGACCGTCAGTTTTCAAAAGTAGTGGCCAACAACCCTTCCACCCAACACTATTGGAATTACGACGTGTTCACCCTGGTCTCTTCGCTTCCCAAAGCCGAGCTCGACCCTGCGTTTGCGAAACAACAGGAAGACAGCCTGAAATATGTAAAATACGAAGCGGTGGTGGGCGACACGATTTTCACCCAAAAACACTACCTTGTAGTGGAAAGTGTAACAAAAGCACCTGAACACCCTGAATACCGGGCTGAAAAGGGTGATCTCGCAGTGGGCCTGAATTTACGCGCGTATGCACTTGACGACTCAACAGTCTATACCGCAGCACCCATGCTGTACCTCCGTCCCGCCAAAGGAGGTTTTTCGTTGCATTCCGATATTGGGCAGTTGCAAATGAAAATCAGGTTGAATGAATCTTCAATGGAACATATCTTCAAATCTGAAGATGCGCTTAAATATACCAATTTTGATTTGAAGGAAGGCAGTGCTTTTGAGTTCAAAGGCTATCAAATCCGTTTCGCAAAGGTAGTCAAAGAGGTGCAACACCCCTCTTATGCACCAGAGCCGGGCGACATAGCTGTGGCTGCAGGTTTGGAAATAACCGCCCCTGATGGACAAAAATCTGAAGCGGCCCCTGTTTACCTCATTCGTGACAACCAACCGTTCAGTCTCAAAGACGAAGCCCCATCCATGGGCCTGCATTTCCGATTCGAAAAAATTGACCCCAAGGCGGGCATACTTACCATCGGAGTGGCAGAAACACCGCAAAATCAAAGCGGCATACCGATAGAAATAGCCGAAAATGCCGCCCGATCTGATTATATCGTATTAGAGGCCATCGTTTTCCCAGGCATCAATTTAGTTTGGCTCGGCTGTATTATGATGTTGTTTGGCCTTGCTCTAAGTTTTTGGAAACGCTTAACCGTTTAATGGTTTGCTGTTAAACTTTTGCAAACCAATTCAATAGGGTAAACGAAGCGGTTTTGAAGCAATCTACTTTTGCCCCTACAAGTAAAAATTATCCATCCTATCATTCACCATCAATACTTAAAGCATGGAAAGGAATAAACAAATCCAGATCGGCCTGCTCGCTTTGCTCGCTATTTTGCTGGTTGCCAATCTCGCTGGCGGCGGTTTCAAAAACTGGTTCGGCCAATCGGAGGCTGAAAAAATCCACGAGTCGGCTGCATCGTTCAACAATGTGAGTCAATCGGGCAATATCCCCGGAACCAACGAAAACGTAGCGCCTGTACCTTCTGGCCCTGCCACCACCATCCAATACGACCAGCCGGTGTTCGACTTTGGCAAAGTGGACGAAGGCGAAATCGTGAAACATGCCTACAAATTTAAAAACACAGGGAACGAACCGCTCGTGATCAGCAACTGCAAGGGTTCTTGCGGCTGCACGGTTCCCACCTGGCCTAAGGAACCGATTCAACCCGGCGCCGAAGGCGAAATCAAAGTGGAATTCAACTCCAAAGGCAAGCCCGGTCCGCAAAGCAAACGTGTGACCGTAACGGCCAATACCACCCCCACAGAGACTTTTATTGAGATCAAGGGTGAGGTGAAAGGGAAAGAGCAGCCTGCTGCAAAAGGCGAATAATAAGCTCAATCCCCAACATGCTCGTAAAGGCCTGGCAACCAATTTGTTGCCAGGCCTTTTTTCTAAATAAACTGCTGATTTATGGCCGATTTAACCCTTCCGATGCCCTTGCGTTGGGCTGATTTCGATGCCAATTTCCACTTGCGCCATTCGGTGTACTATGACTTTGGCGCGACTGCCAGACTTGATTTTCTGACTAAATATGGCCTGACCTACGAGTTAATGCAGGCTGAACACTTCGGCCTGGTGCTGTTTCGGGAAGAAGCCATGTTTCGCCGAGAGGTACGCAAGGGCGACGCAATTTTCATCAACCTGCTCGTCACCAAAATGCGCCGCGATTTCTCACGGTTCTCTTTTCGCCATGAAATCACTCGGGCTGATGGCACTATTTGCGCTGTGATGAATGTGGACTGTGCATGGATTGACACGCATTTACGCAAACTGACCAATCCCTCTGCTCAGGTAGGGACTATTTTGGATGCATTGCCCAAGTCGGAGGATTTTGAATGGGTTTAGTTTTTGATCTCAATCACATTCACCCCTGGGTCGTCCAGCCAAGTGGCTGCCTGTAATTTTTCCAGAGATATTTTGCCGATCCAATAGCGCGCCATGTCGGAAATATAGCGCTCGGTGATGCTTAAGAAATCACTTTCTACTATTTGATCTTCCCGCTCATGGCGAACATAAATTGTTAAAGTAGTGTCGCTTGTGTCAAAAAAAGTACCGTCCTGGCTGAACTTGCGGTATTCGTATTTGTATTGATAACGAAGCGCCGAAATATCAGACAATACAGCGCAGCCTGTAGCTTTGTCGCCCGCTCCTTTTCCTACAAACATTTGATGCTCCGAGAACGCGCTTTCCAGAGTTACGGCGTTGTATTCATGCCTCACGCTTGCATAACGGTGGTTTTTGGGCACAAAACGGGGTAGGCAATAGGCAGCGACTTTGTCGTTTTCGCGAAAACATTGTGCCACGAGTTTTAGCACACAACCCCGACTACGCGCAAAATCAAGATCAAAGGCATTCATGCGCCCGATGCCCAAATTCAGCACTTTTTCAGGTTGCACAAATACCCCAA
>JBBQSW010000348.1:0-4357 GCA_038213575.1 Chitinophagales bacterium
AGGACCGAGGGTGGATGATACACTTTAATTTTCCAGAGCAAAGTTGAGAATACTCTCGCATAGAGTAGTCACCTTTGTCGCTTAATTTGACGTTAAACGATGGACTATGGACGGCCAACGCTTGAGATTTAAGGTATCCAACGTCTATAGTCCAACATCCACAACGTCCAAGTCATCAACCATGTCAATTTTATCAAAAGAATCAAAGTGGTACAGCGTTTTTCAACTCAAGTGCCCCCGATGCCATGAAGGCGAAATGTTCGAAACGGGGAGTTGGTCGTTCAAAAGATCCTTCGATATGCTCAAGCGATGCCCCAAGTGTGACCTCAACTATTTTCCAGAGCCTGGCTATTACTACGGCTCTATGTTCATCTCCTACATCTGGACGGGATGGTTTTGCCTGCTATTTGTAGCCTTTTTTCATTGGTTTTTGGGCTGGAGCCAAACAGCGGCTTTCAGTCTGTTAAGCATTTTTGTCGTAGTCAATTTTGTCTACGTCTTTCGTATTTCCCGCCTTATGTGGATCAATCTCCACGTTAAATACGACCCAAAAGCGATTGAGAAACAGGAAACAAAAGTGGCTTAATGTTCAGAAATTAAAATTTCTCAATGGTTCATTCTAACTTTCGCCCAAAGTCAAATCGCGCTCATTAATAAATCAAACATCTATCTTCTAAAACTGACTATTGACTATGAGTGACAATCAAAACTCCCGCACCTACGCCATTGTGGTTACCGTGCTACTCCTGCTCGCCGCTGGCCTTGGGTTTTTCTTTTGGCAAAAATCAAAAAACTATCTGGCCGAAAACGAAAAAATGGAAAAAGAACGCGTGTCTCTGGAAGCCGAAAAGACTCAAATCACGACCTCGCTCGATAGTATGACCTATGCTTACTCCGCCTTGCGTACCGAGAATGAAAGTCTACAAGGCCGCGTAGCCAGCTCAGCCCAACAGGTTCAAGAAAAGGAAGTGGTCATCCGAACGATAAAGGCATCCACGGTTAAAGACCTTCAAAGCCTGCGTGCGCAAGTGGAAGAATTGAAGAAAACCAAAATCGAACTGGAGACGATCATAACCGGTTTGCGTTTGGAAAACGAACAATTGCGGGAACAAGTCACACAACTTACTGCCGAAAACGGACAACTTAAAGGTGCGAACACCGACCTGACCGGACAAGTCCAGGACTTGGCCAAACAATTGGAATCGCAGATAAAAAAGACGCAGTCAGCTACTTTCAAGGCCACTTCATTCTCCGTGCAGTGCGAACGCAGAGGTGACAAACTCACCACCCGCGCCAAAAAAGCCCGCGAAATCTTCGTCAGTTTCGACCTTGCCGATGTGCCTCAAGCCTACCAAGGAGAGCAAAAACTCTACATGGCTATGACCGACGGCAATGCCACGCCAATCCTCAGCAAGAACCCTGTGAAAACCACCATCAATGCCCCAGGTGGACCAGTGGACATTACTGCACAGGAGACGAAGGAGGTGAACCTGACTTCCGTGCAACGGGTAACTTTTGGACACAAGTTTGATGAACGACTTAAGCCCGGCAACTATGTAATTGGCATCTACTGCGAACGGGGTCTTTTGGGCTCTGCAACATTCCGGCTTGGAAAGTAAGACGCCGTAGTAACCGCAATAAAAAAGTGCGAAGTGGTTGATATCCAATCACTCCGCACTTTTTTTTACTCAATCCTAAACTCAACGCCGATTCGCCTTCCAAATCCCCCAAGCTATCAGCCCGACAAAAATCCCCAACCCAATTAACAGGGTGAAAAAATGGATGCGATCTCTGAAAACTGCGAGGAAAACAATGCCCGCCAGCGCAATGGTGGGCACTTCATTGAGGGCACGGAAATACAGGTGCGAGTGCGTAGAAGTGCCTGCCTCCAAGCGGCGGATATGGCTTTGAAGCCAGTGCGTGTATCCTGTTAGCAGCAGAAGGAATGCAAGTTTGGCGTGCATCCAAGGCTGCTGGAGCCAAACGGGTTGAATAGAAAGCATCATCACGCCAAAAGACCAAGTGATGACCACCGCCGGGCGCAGGATAATTTTGTAGGCTTTCCACTCCATGGTCACAAACTGCCGCGCCAAAATTTCTCGCTCAGGGGATTCTTTTTCGCCCGCCATAGCATGGTAGACCATGATGCGCACGAGATAAAACATCCCGGCCATCCAAGACGCCATGCCGATGAGGTGAAGGGCTTTGGCAATACTGTACAAGTTGGCGGTATCCATGGTGCGTTCTATTTATTTTCTCTTCCATTGACCCTTTTAAGCCCAACCTCTTTAACTGGTTGCAACACCAGCGGCGCCTCCTCTATCTCCACCGAATCAGAATCGAGACCAAACCAGTTTTTGGGCGACGAGACCCATCCTTTCACGGTCAGGTAGGTAGAAAGGATTAATTGTTCCGCCCAGGGTAGCTCGTTTTCGTTGGATAAAAATTCCTGAATGATGACAAAGCGAAAATCACCTGTAGGGTATTTGCTGTCCATGGAATGGTAGCGTGAGTGGACCGTAAGTTCTTCGTTTTCAACGAGTTCCTGCACTACTTTGTGCATAAACACATTCATGCGCTGCTGCACTCGGAAACCCAGACGGAAGTTTACTTTGTACACATCGTCGGAGGCGATGGAATTCATTTCATACTCCATCGTGAAAGGCTCATCAGTAGTCTCGATATGTACAAACCAATACACATCGGCCCGTTTGGGCTGGGTTTGAAGGATGGAGTATAGCACTTTCCCTTCCACTTTTTGAGGATGTTTGGCGGTAGTAAGAAACACCAAATTTGTGGCATATTTGGGCACATTCTCATCATTGCTTAAGGTGATAAGTTGGTCCAGATAATCCTTGATTTTCATTTCATCGGAATAACTCTGCCGGATACGACGCGCCCTTACCCATAGGTACATCGTTCCAAAAAGTATGGAGGCTATGATGACCGTAACATAACCGCCTTCGGAAAACTTCAAGGTGTTGGCAATAAAGAACCCTCCCTCCCCTGTCAGGTAAAACACCAGGAAAAACCAAATAAGTCCTGCCTTAAATCGGTGTAACACCATCCAATTTGAAAGCAAAATGGTACTGCAAATCATGGTGCAAACTACCGAAAGGCCATAAGCAGCTTCCATTCTCGAACTTTGTTGGAAATAAAGTACAACTGCCACACAGCCTAGCCAAAGAATGGTGTTAATAGCAGGGATATAAATCTGGCCTTTCATATTGGTCGGGAACTTTACCGTCATTTTCGGTAAAAAACCCAACCGTATGGCTTCTGAGGCAAGTGTGAATGACCCGGAAATCATACTCTGACTTGCAATCACTGCTGCGCAGGTAGAAATGATAATGCCTGGCCAAAGGAACCAATGTGGCATTACTCCATAAAAGGGATTATCGTCCAAAGGCATGCCTTCGTGGTTCAAAAGCCATGCAGCCTGCCCAAAATAATTGAGTAAAAGGCAGGTTTTGACAAAAATCCAACTTACCCGGATGTTTTCTCGACCGCAATGGCCCAAATCAGCATACAATGCTTCGGCACCTGTTGTACAAAGAAAAACAGCGCCCATAACCGCCAACATGTGTGGGCTTTGGCGCAAAAGCTCGAAACCCATTATTGGATTGATAGCCTGAAAAACGGAGGGCATGTGTATAATTTGGCTTATCCCCAAAATTGCCAACATGGAAAACCAAATTAACATCATCGGGCCAAAACCCTTCCCTACTGTAACCGTACCAAAACGTTGGATAAAAAAAAGCCCGGAAATAATCACAATCGTGATCCCCATCGTCGGGATATCCGGGTATTTGATCGCCAATCCCTCCACTGCTGAAGAAACAGAAATAGGGGGCGTGATCATCCCCTCTGCCAACATGGCTGCACCGCCCAACAGCGCTGGGAACAAGAGCCATTTTTTGCGCCGACGCACCAAGGAATACAGAGAAAAAATCCCGCCCTCACCCTTATTGTCTGCTCGGAGTACCAAGAGCACATATTTGATGGTAGTCTGGATCAACAGCGTCCAAAAGACCAAAGAAACGCCTCCAAGTACGGTCAGGCGATCTATAATTTGACCTTCCCCGACAATGGCCTTCATCACATAAAGGGGCGAAGTACCTATATCGCCAAAAATAATTCCGAGCGTAATGAGAAGCCCTGCCTTGCTGAGTGGATGGTTGCTGTGATGGCTATGTGTGCCCATGTTTTGCTATCTGGTAAAAACTGAGGGCAAACGTACGACGTTGGTTTGTAGCTTCAATGGTTTGAACCTTTGAGCAGCAAGAATCTATCTTGGAAAAATCCTTGAACCCAACTTCAAAGCGCTTTAACCAAAAGTCCGCTCCACCGTCCAGTA
>JBBQSW010000349.1:0-4322 GCA_038213575.1 Chitinophagales bacterium
ATTCACGCTGCAATAACTGGCGTTCACGGCTGGCTACCAGAAACCAAACTGACCAACAAGGACCTTGAAACAATGGTGGATACCAACGACGAATGGATTCTGTCGCGCACGGGTATCCGGGAGCGGCGAATTCTTCGGACGCCCGGTTGGGCTACCTCCGACATGTGTGCAGAAGCCGTAAAGGGCCTGCTCGAAAAAACAGGCGTGAAGCCCGGGGAAATTGACATGATTATCGTGGCAACGGTGACAGCCGACCTGATTTTTCCCGACACCGCCAATACGGTTTGTGACAAAGTGGGGGCAAAAAACGCCTTCGGTTACGACATCAACGCAGCCTGCTCCGGCTTTCTTTTTGCACTCGCTACTGGGGCGCAATTTGTTCAAAATGAAACCTATAACAAGGTAATCGTGGTCGGCTCTGACATGATGTCGTCTATCATAGATTACACTGACCGCAATACCTGTGTCATCTTTGGCGACGGTGCCGGCGCAGTGCTTTTGGAACCACGCAAAGACGGGAACGGTATCATAGACTTTGTACTTCGAGGCGACGGTTCTGGCCGCGAATTGCTGCACATGAAAGCGGGAGGCTCGCGCAAACCCGCTTCTGTCGAAACCTTAGCCGCTCGCGAGCACTACGCTTGGCAAGATGGAAAGCGTGTGTTCGTTCATGCCGTAAAAGGAATGACCAGTACCTGCGAAGAAGTGATTCGCCGCAACAAAATGACCACCGACGATGTACGGTGGATCGTGCCGCATCAGGCCAATATGCGCATCATTACTTCGGTAGCCGAGCACCTGCATTTCCCGCTGGAGCGCGTTATGATCAATATAGAACGCTACGGAAACACGACTGCTGCCACGCTCCCGCTCTGTCTGTGGGACTATGAAAAACAGATGCAAAAAGGAGACAACATTATTTTGACCGCTTTTGGTGGAGGATTTACCTGGGGCGCCTTGTATTTAAAGTGGGCGTATTGAGGAGACACCCTCATTAACCTAAAGATTTCACCAAAAGCCAAGCCAGAACCAGGCCAATCACCACAGCCATAAAGACCAGTGCGCTGGCGCCACTTTTTCTTCTGGCCAAGGGCTCGTCTGTTTCGATGGCTGCTTCTTGTAAAATTTCTCGCGCATACTCAGCATCTATCGGACGAGTGTGCAGGCGCATAATTCCTTGTAAATGAGGCACAACCGTTTGTGAAATAGCATTGGCTAAGAAGCAGTGTATCCCCTCCGAACGCAAGCGCGCAGCAGCCACTTCTGCTTCCATGGAAGAATAGAATTTGGCGACGATCTCGGCTTCGCCCACCCATTCAGGTAGTTCGTCAAAGTCAAAATCGTCGAGGATATCGTGCATAGGTTTTATTAGTTTAAAGTGAGCTTAAAATTTCAAACTCGCTTTGACCACTGGCAAAAGCAAACGTACCCATTCCGTATATTGTTTTGCCGAAGGGTGTAGCCCATCCAGAGCCACCAAATCATGCTCCGCAATTCCCCGCCGTGAAATGTCTGTGACATACACATCCAATGCAAAGTGTCAAAAGTGCGGTTTCTTCTGCCAAGTGTCGGCAAAAGAGCAGCATTGGGAGAAAAAGCAATAATGTGAATAAGCGCATGATGTATTTTGTGCAAAAGAACAAAAGGGGGCCCACAAATGTTTTTGCCGCGTACAATCTTTAAGTTACAGTAAAATAATGTCCTTTATCAAAATCATCAAACCCGTTTCTATTACCCTTGTACTGCTAATGCTGGCAGGCTTTTTCGTCGTTGAAAACGTGCTGCCTTATTCCGGCATTATGCCCATGCGGCACCAAGCGGAAGACCTGCCTTGGCTCATGCCTAAGGGCGTTAAGCCTGAAAACTATGGTCTCCGCGCTCGCGACCTCTCCATTTATGTGAACGACAGCCTCCGTCTCAGTGCTTACCTCGTGAATTCCAACACAGATTCAACCTTGGCCACCGTGGTGCTTTTGCACGGCATTTCCGCTTGTAAAGAAGTGGAATTTGAACGTGCCCAAGTTCTGGCAGACGCCGGATACGCCAGTCTTTTGCTCGATCTGCGTGCCCACGGCCAAAGCGAGGGTGAATACTGCACTTTTGGCTTTCATGAAAAAAATGACTTGCGGGTGGTGGCTGACACCTTGGAGCGGCTTTTCCCAACACGCCCCCTCGCAATTTGGGGTGCATCCTTGGGTGGGGCCATTACTTTGCAGACCATGGCGGTAGACCCTCGTTATCAATTTGGTATTGTGGAAAGCACTTTCGACGAGTTCAATAAAGTCGCGATGGAATACGGTGCGGATTGGTTTTTTGGACTCCGAAGTCATTGGTTAACGAATCGAGTGCTGGCAAAATCCGGGCGTATTGCCAACTTTGATCCAGCTGGGGTAAAACCGGTCGTGTCGGCAGCCCAAATAACCCACCCGGTGCTATTCATTCATGGCGACAAGGACGCGCGGATTCCGATGTGGTTTGGCCAACGGAACTACGAAGCATGCCCTGCGGAGGGCAAACGCTGGTATGTCGTGCGGGGAGCGGGCCACAACAACCTTTGGAAAATTGCAGGCGATTCGATGCGCCAAGAAGTGTTGGGATTTTTGAAGGAGCAAAGTGAGGGGTGAGTGTATCTTTGGCGCATGGTCAGATTGAAACCTATAGGGTTTTATTAATCAAAAACTACTTGCCCACCTGATGCGTCCTGTTGCCCTACTCATCTTCCTGTTTTTCAGCGCTATAACACCCCTGCTCGCTACCCACATCGTGGGCGGAGAAATCACCTACCGCTGCGTGGGCAATAACTTCTACGAGATTACCCTCACGGTTTACCGCGATTGCTATAATGGAGTGCCTAATTTTGACAACAATGCTATTATCGGTATTTATGAAAATGTGGACGATAGTATTTTGGTCAAAATACTGTCCCTCCCGTATAATATAAACACCAACGATACCCTGCCCATCCTTCTCAACGACCCTTGTTTGACCGTCCCCCCGGATGTTTGCGTCCACAAGGCCACCTACCGAACCACTACCCTACTGACTTTTAACCCAAACGGTTATATTCTTGCCTATCAACGTTGTTGCCGCAACAAACTTATCCGAAACTTGCCCGATCCTTTGAACACGGGCATCACTTTTACAACTGTAATTTCTCCAGAAAGTCAAATGGCTTGTAATGCAGGCGCGACCTTCGATAATTGGCCGCCCGTCGCCATTTGCGTCCATCATCCCATTGATTTTGACCACAGCGCCTCCGATGCCGATGGCGATTCGCTGGCCTATCGGCTTTGCACACCGTTCAACGGGCCCGACTCTTTACGCAGTGCTCCAAATCCGCCATTCGCTCCAGCTTACCAAGAACTGCTCTGGCTCGACCCGCCTTACAACCTTTCCAATATCCTTGGCGGCGACCCGCTTACGGTTGACCCTTATACGGGTTTCATAACAGGCGTACCCAATATGATTGGTAATTTTGTAGTGGGCGTGTGTGTAGATGAGTTCCGAAACGGAGCATTGCTTTCTACCACCCGACGTGACTTTCAGTACAACGTGGCCGATTGCGGCGAACCAAACGCCACTTTTTTCCTTCCTGAAATCTTGTGCGACACGCTCAGTGTTTTGTTTGTGAATAAGAGCACCAACACCAATATTTTCCGATGGTATTTTGACTGGGAAAATGACCAGAGCCAGACTTCCAGCAATTTTTCACCCACGCACACATACCCTGATACGGGCCTGTACACCGTGGCACTGATTGCAGCGCCAGGGTTCCCTTGTGCCGACACGTTTTTCCAGCAAATACATTTGTTGGAAACGATTGGATCGCTTTCCGTCTCGGCAAACCCCGAAGAGATCATGGGCGGCGATAGTTCGCAGTTGAATGCGGATTTTCCCGAAGCGATCAGCTACTCTTGGATGCAGAGTGATAGTCTTTCTAACCCAAATATTGCCAACCCCTTAGCTTCCCCCATTGTAACGACCACCTACACAGTGACCGCCCTTTTGCCCAATGGATGCAAACGCTCGGGAGAAGTTACCGTTCGCGTGATCCCTCCGCCCTGCGACGAGCCTTTTGTGTTCTTCCCCACCGGTTTTTCACCAAACGGCGATGGAGAGAACGATGCCTTGAAACTGGAAGCCACGGTTACACCCGCCGAACTTTATTGGGCGATTTACAACCGCTGGGGCGAAAGGATTTTTGAGACCACAAACCTTGACGATGCCTGGGATGGCACCTATCGGGGACAGGAGCAGCCTGCCGAGACGTATGGGTATTTGCTCCGGGTGGTTTGTGTGAAAGGGCAGCCGGAGTTGTTTAG
>JBBQSW010000350.1:0-4304 GCA_038213575.1 Chitinophagales bacterium
TCTGCACCGTTGTTGGAGAGGTGGGTGGCAAAGGAATGCCTTAAAACGTGCGGACTGCGCTGCTCTTCGGTAGTGACCGTGGAAAGATATTTACGCACAAGGTAATAAATGCTCTCGGGGGAATACTGTTCGCCCTTGCGATTGAGGAAAAGCCAAGGCTCGTTGGAACTCGGGAAAGCTGCTTTGCGGGCTTCCAAAAACTTTTCCAGCCAATCGTACAGATAGGGGGCGAAGGGCACGAGCCGCTCTTTGTCGCCTTTGCCGAGTACCCTGAACACCATTCGGCTAAAATCCAAGTCTTTGATTTTCAGGCTCGAGGCCTCACTGCGGCGCATCCCGGTGGCGTAGAGGATTTCAAGCAAAACCCGGGCGAGCAGGCCGCCGTAATCATCGGCAAACTCAATATGGGAAAAAAGGGCGGCCATTTGACTTTCCTGCACAAAAACAGGAAGGCGTTTGCCCATCCTTGGCGCCGTTATTTTGCGCATGGGATCTTTTTCGATCAGTCCGCGCTTTTTCAAAAATTTGAAATAAGTTTTCAGACAAGAAAGTCGGCGGACAATACTGCGGGCGCTTTGGCCAGCTTGCATCTGGGCCACCACCCAAGATCGAATATGCAAATGCCTTACTTCGCGTAGCGAGGTAAGGCATTGCTGTTCAACACAATATGCTATAAAACTGGAAAGATCCCCTCGGTATGCCGTCAGCGTATGAGGCGAAAATCTCCGTTCGAGCGACAAGTATCCGTAAAACGAATCTTCGTGGAACAAATCAATCGTTCTTGTTGCCGTACATATCTTCTTTGTACACCGCTTTGAGCACTTCGGTGCGGCGTTGGACAGATGGCTTGGAAAATGCTTTGCGGCGGCGCAACTCTTTCAGGATGCCCGACTTTTCAAACTTGCGCTTGTACTTTTTGAGTACTTTGTCGATGGTATCGCCGTCTTTAATCTCGAGGATGAGCATGGATTTCTCCTTCTTTTTGTTGGTGAAAAAATTCGAATGTCAAAATTGGGCTGCAAAGGTAAATCTAGTTCAGCAAAAATTTCAGCCTCAGGCAAAATTTTCGGTGTTTTAGTGAAAAATCAATTTTTACCAAAAGAAAAGTGCGTACAAATTCGGCAAATTGATGCTGGAATTGCGTTCCTTTGCCCCCGGAAACTTCATTGTCCTCCCAATCATCAACAAAAGTTTTTTGAAACCTTATGCTCAGCAGACGCAGTGTTCGAGTCAAAGTGATGCAACTTCTTTACATGCTCAATCGCGACGAGTCGCTCGAACTCGCCGAATTGCAAAAAACGTACAAGATTGGTATCTGGAAAGCCTTTGAACTTTACATCTACCACCTCTATTTAACGCTGCGTGTGGCGCAGTACGCCGAAAAAGATGCCGCCAATCGCGCCGTCAAACTTCTCCCCTCCGACGAGGACAAGATTTTTGAGCCAATCCTGAGCACCAACAATTGCACCCGCAGCCTCGCAAATCATGTGGAATTCCTTAACCTCGTGACCAAATATAAGGTCAACGAAGGTATTGATGAGGATCACATCCGCTCCTTGTACAACGGCTTTACAGACATGCCCGAATATAAGGCGTATTTGGCACTGGAGACTCCGGCGGACGCTGACCACGCAAAAATCTTTATTGAACTTTACCGATATCTTTCGTCCAATGACCTCTTTCTCGACATGACGGAAGACCGGTACAACAACTGGGCCGATGATGAATCGTTGGTAATGGGCGCGATGAAAAAGACCCTCAAGTCTATGCCCCTTAGCGGCTTGTTTTACCAGGAACACGAGCCTTCTGACGAAACAGTGCGCGAATTTGGCAATGAACTCCTGCTCCGCACCGCACAAGAAGATGCCGCATTGCTCGCAGAAATACAGCCCACGCTCAAAAACTGGGATGCTGACCGCGTAGCCATTCTTGACATGATTATGTTGAAAATGGCCCTTTGCGAACTCCTGCACTTTCCCACAATCCCTACAAAAGTTACCCTAAACGAATTTGTTGAAATCTCCAAAATTTACTCCACAGACAAGAGCAAAGAATTTATCAACGGCATCTTAGATCGTTTGATGAAAAAGCTTTTGAGTGAAGAACGGATCGTGAAGGAGGGGCGGGGCCTGATTGATCAGTAGGGCGAAATTTATTTCGTCCCTGATAACCCGGCGAAATAAATTTCGCCTCTACCCCATCATCGGTTCCTACCTTCTTAATGTGCAAAACGCGGAATAAATTTCACGCTACCTTTGCGGCACAATGCAACGCCAAGCCGAAGCCCACATCCCAACTCGACACGGACCATTTAGCATGTTGGCCTACGCCGAAAAAAGCACGGAGCGTATGCCTCACATTGCTTTGGTAGCCAAGGGTTTCGACCCAGCGCAGCCAGTAGCCGTGCGTATTCACTCCGAATGTATGACAGGGGATGTGTTCAGTTCGCGCCGATGCGACTGCGGAGAACAGCTGGACGCTTCATTGCAGATCGCTGCTGAGCGTGGAGGGGTGGTCATCTACCTCCGTCAAGAAGGTCGAGGCATTGGCCTTATCAACAAACTCAAAGCGTACAATCTCCAAGATCTGGGCTTCAACACGGTGGATGCAAATACACACCTTGGGTTCGATGTGGATGCCCGTCAGTATGACTGTGCCATTTACATCTTGCAAGACCTTGGAATTCAACAAGTTGAATTGATAACAAACAATCCGATCAAAGTGGAAGCCCTGCGCCGTTCGCCTTTAGAAGTAGTGGGGCGTATCCCGATCATCATCCCGCCTCAAGCTGACAGCAGACAGTATTTGCAAACCAAGCAGGATTTGATGGGCCACCTTTTGGGCTTGTGAAAACCAAACATATTACCCGTCTTCCCAAATTCTTCATTTGACACCTTATAGCTGCGTAGCGGCGGAAACGTTTATAGCAATGATGGACGAAGCGATAGAAACAGTTAAAGCACAGCCTTTTCGCACAGGGTTTGTGAACATCATCGGGCGACCCAATGCTGGCAAGTCCACGCTGATGAACGCGCTGGTGGGCGAGCACATGAGTATCATAACCCACAAGCCACAGACAACGCGCCACCGCATCATCGGGATTTTGACTGGGGATGATTTTCAAATGGTTTTTTCTGACACCCCCGGTTATGTGAAAACGCCCACCTACAAGATGCACAAAGCCATGAACCGTTTTGTGGAGGGCACCGTAGAGGATGCTGACCTGATGCTTTTTGTGTTCGACATGACCGAAGAATTGGAGGCAGACAATCCCTTGATTGAGGTTTTGAAAAAAACAGAAGTGCCGGTTTTACTTATTTTGAACAAAAAAGACCTCGTGGCGGAACAGCGCATCCAGGATGCGACTGGTTGGTGGAAAAAGCATGTGAAATTCGACAGTGTAATGGCAATTTCGGCGCTGAAAGATGCGCAATCGGATTTCTTACTCGAAAAAATATTGACCTATTTACCTGAAGGCCCCGCGTTTTATCCGCCGGATCAATTGACAGATCGGCCCGAACGCTTCTTTGTCAGCGAGATCATCCGGGAGAAAATCTTGAAACTTTACGACGATGAAATTCCCTACGCCTGTGAGGTCAGCATCGAAGATTTTAAAGAGACGAAAACGAACGCAGGGGCAGATATAGCCAACATTCGCGCCACTATTTATGTGATGCGCGAAACACAAAAGGCTATTTTGCTAGGCAAAGGTGGTTCTGCCATCAAAAAACTGGGTACTTACGCTCGGAAGGACATCGAAGCCTTCTTGCAGACCAAAGCGTTTCTGGATTTGACGGTGAAAGTGCGCGACAATTGGCGAGATGATGCGCAGGCTCTGGAACGATTTGGGTATCTGTAGGACGAAATTCATTTCGTCATTTCTCCATGTCAAATACAAAACCCATTTCGCCATACTTGCTTAGGGAGAAGATATTCCCATGATTTTGTTTGATGAAATGAATTTTGAAGGCGAAATGAATTTCACCCTACATTTTTCGTACCCTTGCGGCTTGGTTTTTGCTGGTTTATTTTCAGGGATTTTAAACTTTTACTGAAAATACACAACGTTTTTGAAACCAAACGCGTCCTATAGGTTTTTAGAATCTATGTTTGACCCAGTAATGTATTTTAAATCTTTTTCCATCGTCAAACGTTTTACCATTCGACGTCAAACACAAAACTGCCTCCAGGCAGGCAGACGTACAAAAATATTCAATCTATGCGCCAGTTAAAAATCGCCCACAAGATTACGAACCGTGAGAGCCAGGCGCTGGACAAGTACCTCAACGAGATAAGCAAACTCT
>JBBQSW010000351.1:0-4286 GCA_038213575.1 Chitinophagales bacterium
CCGAAGGATGAGGCGGGGTTGCTCGGAGGCTTACCCTTTACCCGCCTTCGCTGAAACTATGGCGGGTAAACAAAAAAGCCCCATCTTTTTCAAGAGGAGGCTTTGTGGAGGATAACGGGATCGAACCGATGACCTTCCCGATTGTCATCGGGACGCTCTGCCAGCTGAGCTAATCCTTTACCCGCCTTCGCTGAAACTATGGCGGGTAAACAAAAAAGCCCCATCTTTTTCAAGAGGAGGCTTAAAATTTGTGGAGGATAACGGGATCGAACCGATGACCTCTTGCATGCCATGCAAGCGCTCTACCAGCTGAGCTAATCCCCCTTTTAACCGCCATAGCCTTGGCGAAGGAGGTGTCCGCCATAGCCTTGGCGAAGGAGGGCGTAGGCCCCCTGCCATTGCTATGGGGCTGCAAATGTAAAACCCTCCCACCAAAACCACAAAATTTTCTCAAAAAACTAAAAATCCCCCAACTCCGTCTCTCTCAATTGCCCCAAAGCGCTATCCAACTGCTCCTGATTCGGAGCCTTTCCGTGCCATTTGTGCGTTCCCTGCATGAAATCTACCCCGTAGCCCATTTCAGTTTTCATCAAAATGACTACGGGTTTGCCTTTACCTGTGCGGCGTTTGGCTTTGCGCAGCATGGCAATCACCGCATCCAGGTCATTTCCATTTTCCAGAATCAGTACATCCCAGCCGAAGGCTTTCCATTTGGCGGGCAGATTGCCGAGGTTCATCACGACATTGGTGGGGCCGTCTATTTGCTGGCCGTTCCAGTCTACCGTCACGATGAGATTGTCTATCTTGAGGTGTGCTGCCGACATGATGGCTTCCCAGCACTGGCCTTCATCCAGTTCGCCATCTCCCGTGAGGCAGAAAATCCAACGGTTGTCGCCATCCAGTTTTTTGGCAAGTGCTGCACCGATGGATGCCGAGATGCCTTGTCCCAAAGAACCGGAAGCGATGCGAACGCCCGGCAAGCCCTCGTGCGTGGCCGGGTGACCTTGCAGCCGCGAGTTTAGTTTGCGGAAAGTTTTGAGTTCTGCCACTGGGAAATAGCCCGTGCGTGCCAGCACTGAGTACCACACAGGCGAAATATGTCCATTGGAAAGAAAGAACATATCCTGTCCTTTTCCATCCATTATGAACGGTTTTGCTTTGTGCTTTAGCACGTTGCCATAAAGTGCCACAAAGTATTCGACGCATCCAAGCGAGCCGCCGGGGTGTCCGCTTTGGCAGTTGAACACCATGCGCACGATGTCGCGGCGCGTTTGAACGGCTTGTTCTTTTAGTTTGGAAAAATCAGCCATGAAAGATATCTAGGAAAGTAGAAGTTTTGCCCACCACAGCATTGCCAGAGGTGATTTGGCGCAAAGATAAAAACTTGATGGAACTATCCTGCTGGAACACGGATGCCACGAATTTGAGACGGATTTTATGGATATAATTGAACAAATCCGTGTCTCATCCGAGTTCTATCAGGAATAAAAAAAGCTGTCCCACAAGATGCGGGACAGCCATTGCTATGCATGGTTAGGCTGCGATGTGCCAAATTTTGGATGTTGGACAATAAACTGTTGAAGTCTAGTATCTAACGTTCAATTCCTAACAGCTCAACTCCAGATATTCGGGATAACAAGCACTTGGCCAACTTCAATCTCGTCAGGATCACTCAGCATGTCACGATTGGCGTCGAAGATCGCCTTATATTTCATCGCATCGTCGTAGTAATGTTTGGAGATTTTGCTGAGGCTTTCACCCTTCACTACGGTGTGCTTGGTGTAGTAGTCCGTGTTTGCTACTTTGATATCGGCAGCAATATCATTGGGGCTTGAACCGCCAATGGCTTTGATAGCATCCCAAATTTGGTCTTTTTGATAGGTATCATCTGCGGTGCCCCACATACGAAGTACGCCATCAGCGCCTTCTTCAAGTTTGCCGTCGCGGATGCCAATTTTTTCGCCGAGGGCGAGTACGCTGGAGTATTTGTCTTTTACTGCCATGATTTGAATGGAAATTTTAGTATATGGTACTTTTTGCAAAATTGCGGGGTATAGACGAAGCGTGCTATACAGGTCACTTTTTTAGATGCGAAAGATAAGTAGTTTTGAAACGGACAACAGAGGATTGGGCGATTTTTATCTATTTCTTAAAACAGAAAACAAGCGGAATAATCCAAATCACCTCTAAAAAACCTACTCCTCCCTCAAAAATGCAGGAACCTGCGCCGCCCGCCTGGCAGGCAAAAGCGAAGCAAAAAAACCAATGCCCAACACTGTAAGCGTCACAGGCAAAAAATCGGTCGTCCGCATAGCTATGGGATAACTATCCACTAAAAACCCTTCTGGGATGGTCACGATACCCCAGTTTTTCTGGGCAATATAAAGTCCGATGGCAAGCACGAGCCCTATGCCCATGCCCAGCAGGGTGAGCAAAAAACCTTCGAACAAGAAAATCCGGTGTACGGTGGCATTCGTCGCCCCCATGCTTTTAAGTGTACTTATGTCGCGTTGTTTGTCGAGTACAATCATCCACAAGGCGCCCACAGTATTGAAGGCCATGAGCAAAAGCATGAGACTGGTGATGGCGAACCCCATCCATTTTTCTAGTTGCATGACCTTGAAGAATGCTTCATTTTGCTCGTAGCGGTCTTTCATCGTAAAACCTTCGCCCAGCAAGGCGCGGGCTTGGACTTTGATCGCAGCCACATTAGCGCCGGGACGACATTTTATCTCCAACGCAGATACGGTGGTAGGGGATGCTTCCAATAGTTCGCGTACAAAGGCTATATTGGTCAATACATATTCGTTGTCGAACTCCTGCTGGATGGCAAAGGTGCCCATTGGGTTTGCGAGACGGGTCTTGAAAGGCTTGTCCAAAATGCCCGATTGCTGTTCCGGCATATACACTGTTATCATCGCGAGCGGATTACTCACGTTGACACTCAACTTGTTGCGAACACCTGCGCCCAGTACCAAACAATTGCGCTCACCATCTTTCAATAAGTATTGTCCCTCACGCAAGGTAGTGTCGGAGTCAATTCCGTTGACGCGCGCGAATAGAGAATCCACGCCCTTCAGTACTCCAAAATCTTGCGAGCCTTCATGTTCAAAAAAGGCGATTTCTTCCAGAGTCTCGCTCACGATTTCTACTTCGGGCAGCGCGCGGAGTTTTACCAGCACAAAGCTGTCCACCTCCATGGTTTTGCCTTTTATTGGGGTAATTTTGAGTTCTGGGTTGAAATGCCCGAAAAGATTGGAGAGCAGATCCTCAAACCCGTTGAAGACCGAAAGCACGAGTATGAGCGCTGCCGTACCAATAGCCACGCCCAACACCGAGATGCCTGTAATAATGTTGATGGCATTGGTGCTTCGCTTGGCAAAAAGATAGCGACGGGAAATGAAGAGTGGAAGGTTCATACAGGGGCGAAGATAGTGGGATTGTGGATTCGGTTATTTGAGGATTTGGTTAATGGTGGATTTGTGGATTTGAAGGGCTTCGCGCCTGGGTATTCGAGTTTTGGGAATAATCAAATCGCTAAGGAACGGGTGAATAATAACCAAGTCTTCAAATCCTAAAATCCACCGTCTCCAGTACTCGAACAGCGGCTTCCGTGGGCGACATTCGCCCGGCCAATACTTCGGCCTCTACTTCCGAAAGTTTAGATTTTACAGCAGGATGCTTGTAAAACAAGGCTTTCAACCCGGCTTCGATCGAATCTTCCAGCCAATATCGTGCCTGCTGCCGGCGGTTTTCTAGTAAGAAGCCATTCGCAAGGGTATCTTTTTGGAACTCTAAAATGGCATCCCAAAGTTCGGCTATCCCAGTATTTTCCAAGGCACTACAAGGCATAACACGCGGCTGCCATCCACTCGGTTTGGGGGGCAAAAGGTGGGTAGCGTTGAGGTAATGTCCCCGTGCCTGATTTGCCAATTTGACACGATCTCCATCTGATTTGTTTACCACCAAAAAATCGGCCATCTCCACAATGCCACGCTTGATGCCTTGCAGTTCATCGCCTGCACCTGGCAGCAACAGCAGCAAGAACACATCGGTCATACGCTGAGCGGCAATTTCTGATTGGCCCACACCGACTGTTTCAATGAGGACAGTATCATATCCGGCGGCTTCCACCAATACGATGGCCTCGCGCGTTTTGCGAGCCACCCCGCCAAGCGAATCTCCAGCGGGTGAGGGCCTGATGAACGCCTGTTCGGAAGCTGAAAGCCGCTCCATTCGCGTTTTGTCGCCTAAAATACTTCCCCCGCTCACGGCACTCGAAGGGT
>JBBQSW010000352.1:0-4268 GCA_038213575.1 Chitinophagales bacterium
GTCGGTCACCACCACCTCGTAATTTCCGGTCGAGATATTGGTGAGTACGGAACCGGTAGCGCCGGTGTTCCAGAGATAGGAGTAGCCAGGAGTTCCACCAGTAGCAATTACAGAAATGGAGCCGGGAGGGTTAAAACAATTGGGGTTTTGAAGTGAAACGAGGGTGACCAAAAGCTGGTCATTGTCCGAAGTAAAAGAGGTTTTGGAAAAACCTTGGGCATAAGTGAGCAATACCAATGCGATTAAAAAGCAGGATCGAGCCATGGGAAAATTTTGCAGATTAATAAAAAATGAATTCAGCTGCAAAGGGACGCCCCTGACCTTAAAATGGCCTTAAATCCGGCCTTAAATGTGCCTTAAAAAGGCTTCTATGTAAACCTGACGACAAAACGATTCCGCTCAGGACCCGGTTTTTGGTATTCAATCCTTGCTCCATGGATGGCAAGGATCCGTTGGGCAATCACCAGACCAAGGCCATACCCGCGTTTACCCGAAGCATTTTCACCTCGGAAAAAGGGCATAAATAAACGACGGCTTTCCACTTCAGAAAGGGTGGGGCCGCGGTTGTCAAAACAAATTTCCATCAGCCTGGGCGTACTAATAATATTGATATGCGCGGCATGATCTTCGGCATAACGGCAGGCATTTTCGAGGAGATTTCGAAATGCCGTGCGCAAAAGCGCCTCGTTGCCCATAACCAGCAGATCGTTTTCATTTTCGGGAATGCCTGAAAATCCCAGCACAATTTTATATTCAGGTACCGATACTTTCAAATCCTCGATGGTATTGTACAACACTTCATCTACACGAATTTTCGGGGTCGTATCGGCCAATCGAGCCTTTTTATGCTGGGAGAGCAACAAAAGGGAATTGGTCATTTCCACCAAACGACTTTGTTCTTCCCGGAGTGAATGCAGCGTTTGGCGGTAAGTCTCCGTTGAGCGGTCTTTGGACAAGGCATTTTCTGTTTCGGAAAGCATGTTGGCCAGTGGCGTGCGCAGCTCGTGCGACGCGTATTGCACAAAACTGTGCTGCGATTCGAAGGCCTTTTCCAAACGTATCAGCAAAGCATTGAAGTTATCGGCCAAGATGCTCAGTTCATTCTGATTTTCAGGCACTTCAATGCGCATGGTAAGATCGTTTTCGCCTATCCTTGAAATTTGTTGGGTCAGGTTGGCCAAGGGGCTGCCTACAATATTTCGGACGTAAAAATAAGCCAGCAATACCGTCAATCCCAAGCCCATGGCCCAGGTGAATATCAAAATATTAAGGAGGTTGCTCAGCTTGCGAAACCCATACAGATCATACGCTGAAGCCATCATGACATGCTCATGCCCGCCACTTTCCACGACCAGACCGGTGGTCTCAAATTTCGTGGCCCGATCAATATAGTTTATTTCTTTTTCCTGCCGGATTCTGTTCAGGAGTGCATAACTATACACCACACTGTCGTCGTCTATACTGCTGTAAATCAATCGGTTGTTTTCGTCGAACATGAGCACTTGCTCGTGATACAAGCTGGTCAGCGTATTGCGGTCAATGATTTTAAGCAAGGTTGAATCTATTTCCTGGACGTCGAACCACAAACGCTGGGTCGTTCGCGCTTTTTGTTCAAGCCGTTCAAAAAATTCTGCTTCCCGGAACTCAGCAGATTGCAAATAAATGAGGGTAAAGGTGACTGACAACACGATGGCCACAAATACGGCAAACCAGAAAGCGAAGCGAATGCGTAGGTTCATATCAATATCTTCAAATAATAACCAAACCCCTGTTTTGTATGGATCAACTTAGGGTCGAAATCCTTGTCTATCTTATTGCGCAGGAAACTGATGTACACTTCAATGGTATTCATGCTGGTGCTCGAATCCAGATTCATATCCCACACTTTTTCAGCAATTTCGTTTTTGGAGAGCACTCTTCCTCGTGAACGGGCAAGCAGTCCCAGAAGAGCGAATTCTTTGGCGGTGAGGTTGATGCTCTTGCCCGCGCGGGTTACACTCTTTGCGGCAAAATCAATTTCAAGATCGGAGACGTTTAGCTTGTCCTCATATTGTGTGTTCAATTGTTGCCGCTTCATAAAGACCTTGATCCTTGCCAGCAATTCCCGAAGATGGAAGGGCTTCACCAGGTAATCATCCGCGCCCGCGCTGAAAGCTTCCATTTTGTCGTCCAATTCGCCCAATGCCGTCAACATCAGGATGGGCACTTCGCGGTTCACCTCCCGGAAACGCCGACACAACTCAAGCCCGTTGATATGTGGCAGGTTGATGTCCAGCAAAATAAGATCGTACTCGCCACTTTTGAACAAGCTTTCTCCAATACGCCCGTCGTAAGCCAGATCAACTTCATAGCCCTGTTCCGTCAATTCTTTGCGAACGCTGGCACCCAATTTGGGCTCGTCTTCTACAAAGAGTATTCGTACGGTTGCTTGCAGGGGGGAAAGATCCATGATGTGTGTGCGTGGAATGAAATGTAAAGTTGCGATAATTTTGCACTTACCACCTCAAACCGCTACTTTTCGGACAAACTATTTCTGGGCTGCCACATGACTCCCCTTTTTCGTTTCTTCGAACAATACAATCCCCTGACAGACGCTGCTAAGACGGCCATTCAGGCCATTAGTACAACCCAAACCATCAAGAAGGGCCATGACTTACAACCGATCGGACACACCTGTCGGACCATTTATTTTATCCAAAAAGGCATGGCACGTATTTATTACTACAAAGACGACGTGGACATTACGGAAAGCTTTGCATTTGAAAATCAAATCATTGCGCGGGTAGAAAGCCTTTTCAGCGGCAAAGCTTCCCGAAAGGGAATACAAATGTTGGAAACATCAGAAGTCATAGCCATCAACGCCACGCAGCTGTTTCGGCTCTACGACACCTTTCCAGACATCGAGCGTTTGTTCCGAAAAATATTTGAAGCAGGTTATGTTGAAACGGTCAATCGCATTGAAAGTCTGCAATTTCACAGTGCAGAAGAACGGTACCGCGACTTACTGCAAACCTCACCCAACATCCTCCAACGGGTACCGCTCAAACATATCGCCGCTTACCTGGGCATCACACCCGTGAGTCTTAGTCGAATCAGGGCTCAGCACTGATTTCGAGCGTGTTCGCCAAAGTATTGGGTGCCACACTTTCGATTTCTTATCATTTGTAAAGAATTGCCAGATCACAAGGTGGCCACCTTTGCAGCATGAAAGAAATACAACTCGGCCTTCGAGCTAATCTCTCCCAATTTGTGCTTTTGGTCATTATCAACGCCTTCGTAGGCGGCATGATCGGTATGGAACGGAGCATCCTGCCGCAACTGGCTGAAGTGGAGTTCGGCATCGCGGCAAAGTCTGCGATACTGTCATTTATTGTAGCCTTCGGTATTACAAAAGCGTTTGCCAACCTGTTCACGGGCACTTTGGCGAGTCGCCTGGGGCGCAAGCGACTGCTGTTGTTGGGCTGGGCGTTGGGTCTGCCGGTGCCATTCCTGCTGATGTTTGCGCCTACCTGGGGCTGGGTGATCGGCGCCAACATTCTGCTGGGTGCCCATCAGGGTTTTGCCTGGTCGGCCACGGTGCTGATGAAAATAGACCTCGCAGGCGAGCGCGACCGTGGGTTGGCGATGGGCTTGAACGAATTTGCCGGCTATCTCGCTGTGGCCGTTGCAGCATTTGCAACGGGCTGGATAGCAGGCGAGTATGGTTTGCGGCCCTATCCGTTTTACCTTGGTGTGGGCTTGTCCATAGTCGGGTTTCTCGCTACGTTGTTCTTGGTGCGAGACACACACGCACATGTTGCAGCAGAAGCAGTTACAAGCAAGGTGCCACGCCTGGAGCAAATTTTTCGCGATACCAGTTGGCGACACCGCAACCTCGGCTCAGTGACCGTGACCGGATTGGTCAACAACCTGAACGATGGCATGGTGTGGGGACTGCTCCCCATTTTTCTGGTTCAAAAAGGATTTTCGCTGCATGAAATCGGCATTTTGGCTGCTGTCTACCCGGCGGTTTGGGGCATCGGACAGTTGTTCAGCGGGCGGCTGTCTGACTGGGTTTGCAAAAAAGACCTTTTATTGTGGGGGATGTTGCTGCAAGGGTTGGCGCTGATCGGCTTGGCCATGGCCGGAAGTTTTGTCTCTTTCACCCTGCTTTTGGCCTTGCTCGGCTGGGGCACCGCGATGGTGTACCCGACCTTTCTGGCTTCTATTGCAGAAAATACGCACCCATTTGACCGTGCTAAAAGCTTGGGTGTGTTCCGGTTTTGGCG
>JBBQSW010000353.1:0-4254 GCA_038213575.1 Chitinophagales bacterium
GCCACTGGCCAGCCGTACCCTGTGCTTTACCTTTTACACGGTTACAGCGGCAATTTTGCAGGCTGGCTTACCGATGCTCCGCAGTTGCGCCAACATGCCGACGAGTACCAGATGCTCATTGTTTGCCCCGACGGCGGCTACGACAGCTGGTATCTCGACAGCCGAGTGGATTCCACCGTGCGCTACGACACCTACATCTCGCAGGAAGTGGTGGGTTTTGTTGACTATTATTACAATACTCGCCGTGAACGCTCCGGGCGAGCCATCGCTGGATTGAGTATGGGTGGACACGGGGCTATTACGTTGGCAATCAAACATGTAGATAAGTTCGGAGCCGCAGGCAGTATGGCGGGAGGACTGGATCTGCGACCCTTTAGAAAAAATGATTGGGATTTGAAAGCTGTGCTGGGCAACCCACTCAGCAAATGGGAAAACTGGGAAGCCGCTTCGGCGGTTAATTTTGTTCCTTACTTAATAGGCTGCGACCTTTCACTTACTATTGACTGCGGCCTAGGCGATTTTTTTTTGGAAACCAACCGGGAAATGCACCGGCGATTGTTGGAGGCCAATATTCCGCACGATTATACCGAGCGTCCTGGTGAACACAACAGTGCGTATTGGGGCAATGCGGTGGATTTTCAGGTGCTGTTTTTTCATAAGTTTTTTGAAGGGGAATAAATCCTAATTCGCAATCCCAAAATCGAAAATCCATTTTTTTCCATAGAGCAACCAAGCAAAAGAGCCAATCCATGCCAACAGCACCACCTGCAAAAAACCGTCCCGCAGCAGTGCCCGAGTAGGCGATTCTGTTTTCCCAAACACGAGTGTCAACTGTAGGTAGCGCAATACACCGATGACCACAAAAAATGCCGTATAATAAATCTTGTCGCTCCCGATGCGCCCGGTCACTTCCGGCGAGAAGCAGTACATGAGATAAGCCACTACTGCTACCGTGGAACACACCACAATACTCATGTCCAAAAAAGGCAGGTTGTATCCTTCCAATGCCTTGCGGAAATTGCTCTCGCCCATGGCCACCAAGTATTCGCCGCGCCGCTTGGCAAAGCCCAGTATAAGCGCTAAAAGAAAGGTAAGCACGATAAGCCAATGCGACACGACGACCCCTGTCACTGCGCCTCCCGCCAATACCCGCAATAAAAATCCCAACCCAATGAGCGACACATCCACAATTGCAAAATGCTTCAGTGAAAGGGAGTAGGCCACATTGACTACGAAATACAGCACGCTGAAAACCAGCATTTCAGGGCGCAAAAAATACGCCAGTGAGAGGCCGCTTGACAATAAAACCAATCCGATCAAAATCCCTTGCCGTTGACTGATCGCTCCACTTGCGATCGGGCGGCGGCATTTGTCTGGGTGGTTCCGATCTTGAGGCGCGTCCACCAAATCATTGAGCACATACACCGCCGAAGCCGTGAGCGAAAACGCCACAAAGCCCAACAATGCATTGCGCAAAATATCGCTTTCTGCAAGCCGAGCCCCAAAAAAAGCAGGCAAGAACAAGAAAAGGTTCTTGACCCAATGTTCTGGCCTAGCCAATGCGACAATGTTTCGAAAAGTCATGAGGCAAAGGTACTTTGGGGATTGGTTAGTTGATGAATGGGGACGCTGCTCCGCTAAAGCTTCGGTGGGCAAATTGGTGATTAGTGCCAACTCAATTCAAAAATATCATCGTTGGTGGTAATCGTTTTTATTTCTCCTACACGGCGGTTGGAGGAAAAAAACGCCCCTTCGCCGCTTTTTTTCAGCACAAAAAAGTAATCGTCGGCAGGGGAGTTGAGGGGCATACCCGCATTTTGCGGTCTCGACCAGGCCGAATCTGTTTTTTCCGTTTTGAAAATGTCTAAGCCGCCTAAGGCAGGATGGCCCATACTGCTGAACCACAGGGTTTTGGTATCTGCTTGATAAAAGGGCGTTACCTCATCGGCCCCTGTATTTACGATCCTTCCGAGGTTTTGAGGAAATGAAAAGTCAAGTTCCTCAGAGTCCAAGGGACGCTCACAAACGTATAGGTCCAAACCTCCATAGCCCCCTACCCTGTCGCTCGAAAAAAACAAATACTCCACCCCCTCCGCTTGCGCCACCTGGGGAAACATAGACGTACTTGCTTCAAAATTGATATACGGGCGCAATCGCTCTGGATCGGCCCAACCTGCTTCCGTCCGGCGAATACAAAAAATCATGCAAGGAGCAGAAGAACCACTTCCACCGCTTTCGGCAAGACAACTTTCTTCACATTGTGCATAGTAAAACCGACTCCCGTCGGGCGAAAAACAGCCGCTCCTAAATTTAGATGAAACGGCTTCTGGAAGCGAATTTGCTTCTTCGGGTTGGCCCCAAATCTCCTCTTTTCGCTTTGCGCGCATGAGTTTTGCACGGTGTTCGGCAGCAAGCGAAAAGTAGAGCAACTGGTCAGAAAACGGAATGGGGGAAAACTCATTTTCAGCCGTATTCAAGGAATCCAAAAAAAAGTGCAAAGTGGTCGCAGTATCTTGATTATCAATAAATTGCGGAGCCATTATACAGCCAGCAATTTCATTCTCAGCCACTGCAATCATCACTGCTTTGTACTCGCCACGATATTGTTGGGCAAATGCCTCAAAGGCTTGTGCCGCCTCTTCGTAGCGGCCTTGCTGCTTGAGGGCGCGCGCATAGCGGAGCGGCGCAAGCGGGAAACGCGCATCCACCATAGCCACTCGATAACAGTCGGCAGCGCGCACATAATCGCGTACACGGACGTACGCTTCGGCAGCTTGGTGGAGCAATGCCGGGTCGGAATTTTTGAGTCGTCCGGCGCGTTCCCAGAGTTCTGCGGCCTGAAGGAAATGGCCTGCTATGGATTCCCGTTCAGCGTTTTTTAGGAGTGTGGGCAGGGGTTGGGCTTTGGTGAGTCCGATAAAAAACACGAAACTCAGAGGCAACAACATAGGTTTCCGTATCCCCAAAAAGAGCTCGATCATGGTAAAAACAGTTCTTCGAGCAGGATTGCCAAATCAGGAAAAACCAGAGAAGTCACCGTCTCGTTGCTCACAAAAATTTCTGCCAAACCATAGCGATCCTCCCCTTCAAGTTTAAAGCGGGTAAGGGTTTCATGGTCAAAATCTACGATCCAATATTCATGCACCCCATTTTCGGCATAAAGGTCTTTTTTGATTTTCATCTCGCGCATTGAATTGCCCGGCGAGAGGATTTCAATGATAAAATCAGGAGCACCAAGGCAACCACGGTCGTCCAACTTCTCCAGATCACAGATTACACACAAATCAGGCTGCACAACCGTAAAAATGTCCTTGTTGGCTTTTTCGGATTTTTTTTTATCAAATAGCCTTACATCGAAAGGAGCTGCATAGGCTTTACATAGGTGTTTCAGAAAGAGTGCGTTAATCTTGATCGTCAGACGCCAAGAAACTTCCTGATGCCTGCGACTGGGGGCAGCCATTGGCACAAATATTTTCCCCCTGATGAGTTCGATGGTCTGCTCAAACTTCCAAGTGAGATAATCGGCATAAGAGTAAGTGCCGTTCAGGTCAAGTTGTGATAGTTCTGTGATGGTTGCCATGGCTTATTTTGGATTTAAACATTCTTTCTAAGTACAAAAATAAGGGAATTTATAGTCAAAACCCTTCCAGAATCACCCTTTCAATAACCTCTCCATAAAAACAATGTTCCAAAGCCAGCACATTCCGGGCAATATCGTCAGGAGTATCTTCGGGCGCAACTGGGCACTTCGCTTGAAAAACGATGTCTCCATCGTCGTATTGCTCGTTTACAAAATGAATGGTCATGCCCGATTCTATTTCACCAGCGGCTTTTACCGCTTCATGGACGTGGTGGCCATACATGCCTTTCCCCCCAAATTTTGGCAACAATGCAGGGTGAATATTCAAAATCCGATGTGGAAATACCCTTACCAAATAACCCGGCACCAGCCATAAGAACCCGGCCAACACCACGAAGTTGATTTTATCTTCTTGCAAAATTTTTAGAATGCCTTCGGTTTCATAAAAGCCCTGACGATCAATGATCTGTGTTGTAATTTCATGCTCCGCTGCCATGGCCAAAACACCTGCATTCGCTTTGTTCGAGACCACCAAAGCGACCCGCCCAACCTGCGAATCTTTAAAATATTCGATGATTTTGCGGGCATTGCTGCCGCCGCCGGAGGCAAAGATTGCGATGTTTATCATTGACTGTTGACTATTACTGAGGTTCATTCATTCTAGTGGCAGGGGC
>JBBQSW010000354.1:0-4245 GCA_038213575.1 Chitinophagales bacterium
TTGAGTTCCTGAATTTCCTCCACGGACGAAGGGCTGAGCTTTAAGGGGGCATGGTCGGCCAAGCGGAAGCGGCGCATTTCTTCCAAAGTTTCAAAAAACGGCTGCCAAACCTTCCTCGACACCACCCGGTTGACCCAGAGCATTACCAAAAGCAAGAGCGCGAACACGGTTGCGAGCAGGACGGCCAATATCAATACAACATCATGATATTCGACTGTACTTGTGGAAACAGAAACGCGCCACGCTTGTCCGCGTATCATCACGGGGAAACGCAATTGCCGGAAGGGTTC
Source organism: Chitinophagales bacterium (assembly GCA_038213575.1). Classification (GTDB taxonomy): domain Bacteria; phylum Bacteroidota; class Bacteroidia; order Chitinophagales; family Saprospiraceae; genus M3007. The sequence continues at coordinate 291 of JBBQSW010000354.1, forward strand.
CATTTCGTTTTCAAACTTGTTGAAAAGCGTCGTGTCTGAAAAAGTTTGGCCTGAGGTGTTCTTCACGGAGCCATTAGGCATTCGTTCGGCATACCATCGGTCGAAAACGGTCTGAAAAAAAATCGGTAGTGTGTCGTTTGATCGTATATAGGATTCGATTTCGGCTTGCACGCCCATAAGTTTTTCGTCTGTTTCGTGGTCGAAAGCCCCGCGCAAGGTGAAAAAGGAAACGACCCCCGCTGCCACAAAGACTGGAAGCACACCCCGAAAAAAGAGTTGTTGTGTTTTTTGTAGCAGTTTCATTTGCTGTCGGTGAATTTGTACCCGATACCGTATACAGCATACACATAATCGGGGCAGCCTAGGTCTACCAGTTTCTTTCGCAGGTTTTTGATGTGCGAGTATATGAAATTGAAGTCGTCCATTTGATCGGCATCGTCGCCGAGCAGATGTTCAGCAATACTTTCACGGCGCAGGACACGGTGCTGGTTTGCCAAAAAATAGAGCAGCAGGTCGTACTCCTTCGGTGTGAGGTCGAGCAGCGTCTCCTTGACATAGACACTTCGATTGGCTGGTTTGATCCTAATTTCATGGAAAACAATGTCCGAACTGCCGCCAAAATGTCGCCGCCGCAGCAGGGCTTTGAGTCGGGCGTTGAGTTCAGGCAAATGAAAGGGCTTGGTGAGGTAGTCGTCAGCCCCGAGGTCAAGCCCTGCGATGCGGTCGTCGAACGCATTGCGTGCGCTGATGATGATGACGGCTGCTTCGGGGCGCAATGTTTTCAAGGCGCGAATCACGTCCAAGCCTGTACCGCCACCGGGCAGATTGATGTCCACGAGGAGGCAGTCGTATTCATAGATTACCGCTTTTTGATGGGCAGTCGGAAAGTCAGCAGCGAGTTCGACAAGGTAGCCAGCACCAATCAAAAAGTCAGTGATGGAGGCAGCGAGTTCAGGTTCGTCTTCGATGAGCAAGATTTTCATTGGGCAAAAATACGATGCGAATTTTGGAGGGATTTTGGAGGCAGGTTCATTTCATACTATTTCATACACCAGTACGGAGTCCTGATTTTTTTTAAAGATGTATCGTCTATTCCCACCCACCATTTACTTTTGCCCGCCCGCTCACAGCTCCACCCCATACTATGCACACATTCCGGTTTCTCTCGCTGCTCTCCATTTTTATTCTCGGCTGTAACCAAACGTATGATAAAATGAAGTTGACCTCTTCAGGTGAATGTGCCGGTATTTCGTGGGAAAGCGATGACACCACGGGTGCAGCAAGCTACAGGACCGTAAGAGGGGCATTGCTCGGAACAAGGTTCCCATCTTTTGAAGTGTTGAAATCCGTGATCCAGATTGAATATGAGTTGGGCACGATCTCTTCAGATAGCACGGCGCCTGAAAACAGGTTGGTTCTTGTTCGTCATTGTAGCAAGGGCAAGGAAGTGCTCAGTGTCTTAGAGAAAGGCACGAGTGAAGGGGACCTCTTGGGAGCAAGGTATCATGGTGCTTTTTGGAACCGCTTCATCTTGCTTTTTCGTTGTCCTTACGCTGTGATCCACAGAAAAGACATGGAGATCGTTTTGATGCTTTCAAGAAGGAGCCCAGACTCGTTCGGAGAAGGAGATCTGGCTTTTTTTGATATTGCTGAATCCTCGGTTGCGAACATCAATACGCCTGATCTGGCTTTTAGAAATCCTAGAGACAGCACTGAAAAAGGTTATCTCAATTCCTTTAACCACATCACGGCACAGGCATTTATTACGTCTTGTTTTTCGGAGGAAATGGCTGATTTCATTGCGGACGGACATGAACGTTACCGCCATCCGGAGTTGATCACCGGAAAATTTACAGAAGCGCAAATAACGGACCTTGGAGAGGGGCCGCTGGATAATTATGTAGATCTTATTAATAATGAATGGGGACAGGAGCTTGGCAAACAGCTCAAGGAAAAGTATCGTATTAACCGCGAAACAAATTGGACTCCCGAACTGCTTGCAAATTATCTGAATGACTTGCAAAGCTATTATAGCTGGGCCTTTCAGATTGGTTTTGAACCTTATAGACCGGAGGACAAAGAAGTGATTCGGTTTTCGAGCAAAATTGACGCGTTATTGAAAAGCCGTTTGAAATTTAATTAGTGCGTTTCGGTTTTCAATTTTTTCTCAATCGGTACAGCGGGCGTTTCTCCACGTTAAAAGTATCCGTTACAATGGTATAATTTTCCCGCAGTTCTTTCACTCCAGTTGGCTTCCATTCTATTAAATTCTCCAGCCAATAAGCATCAATTAAAGCTTTGTTTAAACGTGCTCCAACGAGATCAGCCTCGCTTAAATTTGTTTTTCTCAGGTCGGAATAACTCAGGTTTGCCTGACTCAAATTTGCTCTTATGAGCCTTGTGCCATAAAAATTAACGCTGGTCAGATTGGCCTCGTTGAACAGTGCACCGCCCGCTTCTGCCCGCTGAAAATTTGCGTCATATAAATCGGCCTTTCTCAATTGGGCGTTGGTGAGATTTGCTCCGTTCAGGTTTGCCAACCGGAGGGTCGCTTCATTCAGTTGCGCCCAACTTAATTCCACGTCTATTAAATTTGCATTGTCCAGGTTGGCCTGATTCAAATTGGCTCCCCAAAGGTTTGCTTTTTTCAGATCAGCACCTTTCAAGTTTGCACCGCTCAAATCAGCATCTCTCAAATTTGCTTCCTGCAGGTTTATGCCGCTCAAATCTGATCCTTTCAACCTGGCCCCGCGCAAATCTGCTCTGGCAAAAATCCCGCTCCTTATTATTTGTGCGAAAGAACCTGAATCAATATTCATAAATACCAATGCCTGCAAAAGTTGTCCGCGCTCCGGGCTCAATGCTTTCTTCGAAAGGCTATCCTCTTGGATGTATTGATGAGGTTTGAAAGAGAAACTCAAGTCAGCTATTCGGGCGATCGTGGTTTCACTCAGCCTTCTTCCGGGATTGCGCTTCAATTCTTCCCCAACATCTTCCAGAATGATGCGCGTCAGCGGCTTCAGATCATTTCTTTTCACAGAATCCAGCAGCGTCGCCATGTCCAATATCTTCTGATCCTGGTTTTGAATTTGAAGTTTAAAAGACTCGGTCTGGCGGTAGACGGTTAGCCCACCCACAACGCCTCCCAGCACAAGAATTCCCAGCAGAATTATCCAAACGAAGGGGTGTATGGGGGGGCTTTTGGAATCTTCGGATACCGTTTTTTTGCCCATCAGCCCGAGCAGAAAATTCCGGTTCCACGCATTCAAAAGTAGGAGCACCAGCGAAACGATTGCCAAGGCTGCAATAAAACCCAGCAGAAACGAGCAGTTCTTTTCAAGTTGCGGCAGGCGAAGAAACCCCAATACCCAGCCCATCACTATTCCGAAAACCAAGCCAATAAGAAGGTACTTTTTTTCTTTCATCCGTAAAATTTATTCTCCCGCAAAAATAGATACGGTTGAATGATTACTGGTTTCTTTTATCTGGTTGATTGTACCAAACAACCACATGTATAGTCAACGCAAAGTGATTTTGAAAATTGAACTTTTGTAATCACTTAAAAATCAAGGGGTTTCAATCATCAAAATCACTTTAATCAAAGTATAGTTTCGGTGCTTGCTGGCTTTTTTTGCTTGTTTTTTGGCGTATCCACCCCCAAATAGTGGGGCTACTTGTACTGCATCGCATCCGAAAATCCGCCCAGAAACCGATTGCCACCGTCAATACCCCAACAGCAACAATACTCGCGGGAATACCAAACGCATCTGCCAAAAGACCTGTGAGCAAGGCTCCGACTGCGTAACCCATGTCACGCCAAAACCGGAACACACCCAAGCTTTTAGCACGGTCAAATGGGTGCGTATTTTCTGCAATAGAAGCCAGAAAGGTCGGGTACACCATCGCGGTGCCCCAGCCGAGCAAGGCCAAAAGCAGGGTGAAAGAGACAAAACTT
>JBBQSW010000355.1:0-4244 GCA_038213575.1 Chitinophagales bacterium
AAAAAGACCGCCAAGCCTACTATTATGCCTTGCGCCAAGCCGATGCTGGAGAACTAGGAGCGTTCATCGAATACATTGGGGAAAACTTATTGCACTCGCTGGATATTCAGCTCAAGGGCGCAAGAAATGAGTCTATGGAAGAGCAGGATGATTTGGATAAGGAGATTGCGTTGTTGAAGGGGAGTTTGGAGAAGGAGGAAGTTGTGCCTAAAAGTGAAGCGGTAATTAGGCAATTAGTATTACAAACATTTTTACCCCTTTTTGAGGAATTGCGGAAACAATGCAAGAAACTAGATGATTTGTTTTTTTCAAAAGCTGATGCGTTCGGATACCAAATAGCTGGTAAAAGCGCTGCAACTAGTTTGGAAAAATCAGGGGAAATTTTATCTAAGATTCATTACGAAAATCTACTACAAGTCTCATATATATATAATTGGAGTGAGTTTAAAAAAGCAAAAGAACCTTTTAACGTTATTCCCTCATTAATCATTAACTTTCATCGTTTTAAATTCGAAATAGCAACTTCCGGACTTTCCCAAGATATAAAAATCTCCAAATCCTACTCCCAAAAATTTACCCCCGAAGAATTCACCGACCTCTCCAAAATCTTCGTTCGTGAAGCCCTCGAACAAATTAAAGCCCGCACTGGTAAATAAGCTTTATAGGTGTTACTTTTGTAAAAAATCTATCCACCATGCTCACAACGTTCGCACCCGAAGTGCTTGTATCGGCTGAAGCGTACCTCCAATCAGAGCGTACCGCCGAATTGCGCAATGAGTACGTCCACGGAGAAATATACCCTATGCCTGGAGAACAAAAGAAAGCAAATGACCTCAGCAACAACTTGTTAGAACTGTTGCGCAAGCCCCTTAAAGCCCTTGGTTTTTGGCTGCACACACAATCCGTGAAAGTAGCCGTAGAGCCTGACGGCATCTACCGCTACCCCGATCTGGTTGTATCTCCCAAGACCGACAACGCAGACCCTTACCTGATTTTTGAGCCGAGCATTTTGGTTGAAGTCGCCTCAAAAAAGTCGTACTATATTGACCGTTTTGAAAAACTCGCCGAATACCGCTCCATGCCTTCTGTACAGTGCTATCTCATTGTGCATCAAGAGCGTATGGCTGTTGAAGCTTTTTTCCGCAATCCAGATGGCAGCTGGGAAGAAACCCTGCTCACGGCTGAAAAAGACGAAATCAAACTACCCATTGTAGGGCTTACGTTCACACTCGGTCAACTTTATGAAGACGTGGACTTCAGCTCGACAACATCAGAGGAGGACGAAGATTAGTGAAATGAGATGACACCTCCTCCTCCGTCGGAGATGTCACCTCATTTCACCAATCGTAGAACTCAAAAAATCGGAACTATCGAATCAATCCCTTGCCCAACCTCGACTCCAACATAGAATTCCTTAAAGGTGTAGGCCCGCATCGCGCCGACACGCTCAAGACCGAGCTGGGTATCTTTACCTGCCGCGACCTGCTGTTCCATTTCCCGTTTCGCTACATTGATCGCACCAAATTCCACCGCATCCGCGAGGTACACAACGAGGGCGAAAACGTACAACTGCGCGGCACGCTACGTCGTCTCGAAACCCTCGGGGAAGGCAAGGCCAAACGGCTTGTCGGTACCTTGCGCGATGAAACAGGGATCATGGAATTGGTCTGGTTCCGAAGCGTGCAGTGGCTTGAAAAAAGCCTCGTAGTCGGCAAGGAATACATTGTATTTGGGCGGGTGAGCGAGTTTAACGGAAAGTTTAACATTGCGCATCCAGAGATGGAGGAAGTCGCGGCCTCCCCAACCCTTCAGGGGGGACTGGGGGTGGCTACGGGGGGCAGCGGGGCTGCTAAAAACTTCGACCCGGTTTACCCAACTACCGATAAACTAACCCAAAAAGGCCTGGATGCCAAGGGTTTGCGCAAACTTATCCGAATCTTGTTGGACGGACTTTCTGCTGCAGACGTACCTGAAACATTGCCTGATTATTTGGGGGCGCAATTCAAGCTTAGCCCGCGCTGGCAGGCGCTCAACCAAATCCATTTTCCCGAAACCCAGGCCGAACTTGATGCTGCGATCCGACGTCTCAAATTTGAAGAGTTATTCTTCCTCCAACTTCGCCTGTTGCAAGTCCGCACCCGCCGAAAAGACACCATGCGGGGTTTTGTTTTCTCCAAAATTGGCGATTTTTTCAATCGGTTTTATAAAGAAAAACTGCCGTTTGAACTCACTGGCGCACAAAAACGGGTGCTGAAAGAAATCAGGGCAGATGTGGCTTCAGGCAAACACATGAACCGCCTCGTACAAGGTGATGTAGGCTCCGGCAAAACCGTAGTCGCGCTCATGACCATGCTCATGGCGCTCGACAACGGGCATCAGGCCTGCATGATGGCCCCGACAGAAATTCTGGCGCAACAACATCTGGAAGGAATCACCGCGCTCGTGGGCGATATAGGCGTGAACGTCGGCTACCTCAGTGGCTCGGTGAAAGGCAAAAAACGAGAAGCCATTTTGGCACAACTCGCCTCCGGCGAATTGCAGATATTGATCGGCACCCACGCGCTCATTGAAGACTGGGTTCAGTTTAAAAGCCTGGGAATCACCGTTATAGATGAGCAGCATCGTTTTGGGGTGGAACAACGCGCCAAATTGTGGGCAAAAAACCCGGTTTGTCCGCCACATGTTCTTGTGATGACAGCCACACCGATTCCGCGAACGCTTGCCATGACCTTGTACGGCGACTTGGATGTTTCGGTGATTGACGAATTGCCGCCCGGCCGCAAGCCCATCACCACGATGCACAAGACCGAACACCACCGGTTGCGGGTGCAGGGCTTTATGCGCGAGGAGATTTCCAAAGGCCGCCAGGTGTACGTCGTATACCCAATGATTGAAGAGACGGAAAAGATGGATTTGCAAAATTTGATGTCTGGTTTTGAGGCACTTAGCCGCGATTTTCCACCACCTGAATATCATATTTCCATTGTTCACGGCAAGATGAAAGCTGGCGACAAGGACTTCGAGATGCAACGTTTTGTCAAAAAAGAAACCCAGATCATGGTGGCCACCACGGTCATCGAAGTCGGGGTAAACGTACCAAACGCCTCGGTGATGGTGATTGAAAACTCGGAACGTTTCGGGCTTTCCCAATTACATCAATTAAGGGGACGTGTTGGGCGCGGCACCGAGCAAAGTTATTGCGTCCTGATGACCGGCCACAAACTCAGTCACGAAGGCCGCGAACGCATCCAAACCATGGTGCAAACCACCGATGGTTTCATCATTGCAGAAACCGATTTGCGCTTGCGCGGACCTGGCAACATCGAAGGCACCCAACAAAGCGGGATGCTGCGTTTTTTGTTGGCCGATATTGCAAGGGATGGTCAAATCCTTGCCGCTGCACGCGAGATTGCAGCGCAGATTTTGGAAAAAGACCCAGGGCTGGCCATGCCGGAGCATTTGCGTTTGCGGCAGCATTTGGCTTCGGAGGGGAAGGATGCAAGGGTGTGGAGTCGGATTTCGTGAGGGAAAAAATGGGTATTTGCGCTACCACGCAACTTTTGGACTGCTTTTTGCTCAATCAGGAAAAAGAGCTTCTTTAAGATGCTCACCCATAGCAAGCATAAACGCCAGCCTACCGACAGGCAGGCAATGAACCATTAAATGTAAGTACGACGAAATGTTAATAGCGTAAATAATTTACGGTAGTTTCACCCGCTCCTAAACTAATTTCAACGATTGTGATTCGGTCTTATTACTCCCTACTCCTGCTTCCTAAACTTTCCCGAAAACACCTTGCCGGAGGGCGTGGTAGCGGTCAGCAAATACAGGCTGTTGGGCAGTGCTGAAATGTCAATTTGCCCGTCGTCAGAGATGGTTTGATGGCTGACTTCCCTGCCTAGCAGGGGGGGAGGAGGGGGCTGAGGATTCGGGAGAAAGTTTTATGATACAAAAGTCGGTTTTCCCATGTGTCCCAGATACATCGCCATTGCTTACCTATGCATCACCAGACATTATGTAGCCTCCATCGGCAGTTTGATGTATAGAATACCCATTTTCAGGGCCAGTACCTCCCAATGCCTTTTGCCATTGGATTTCCCCATCCTCCGTTAACTTTAATATCCAAGCATCAACATTCCCATGATTGCCAATTACATCGCCATCGTCAGAGGCCGCTTGTCCAGTTGTCACAAAACCATTGTCCGATGTTTGGAAAATCGAATTTGCCCCTTCATACGAACTGC
>JBBQSW010000356.1:0-4210 GCA_038213575.1 Chitinophagales bacterium
TGGTTGGAAAAGACGGAGATTTCATCGTAGGGAACGATATCGGCAATTTCGATTTCCGCAAGGATCTGAAAAACTTAAAAATGCCCATTCTGATCATCGCCGGGCGGTATGACAGGGTGGCCGTGCCCTGGATGCAAGTCAAGTATAAAACCTATTGCCCGCAGGCACAGTTTGAGATGTTCGAATACAGCGGCCATAACCCGCAAGTGGAGGAACCTGCCAAAGAATTTGCCATTATTCGAGCATTTTTGGGCAAATAAATGCTTCTAACACACCTTATTTTTTTAATTCAGCAACAGGGCAATCCGTTCCTTCGTTGCTCAAAAACCGTCTTTTTATGCGTTCCGTTCAAATCAAATTATTGTTTCTCGCCTGTTTTGCTTTTTTGAACCAATCTTATGCTCAAAACACCTCCAAAAGTTATCTGGAGCAGGGACTCGAATATTATTTCGTAACCCAAAAACTTGACAAGGCTATACGAGTGCTGGACACCCTTCAAAAAAGCCACGATTTTAAATCAGTGAACCTGGATTATGCGATCAAAGCTGCCGTGAAATACAAACGCAACGATTTGCTGGTTCCGCTTTTGGAGGAATTGTACGGAGATTTTAACGAGGATATTTTGTTGACCGAAAAAAATATTGGGACTTGGCTAGGCGATACCAGTTTCAATTTTGCAGGCTATTTTGGGAAAAAGTGGTCTTCCGTTTCCAAATCATTGCAGTTGAAAAAACAAACATTTGAAGACAACCTAAAAAGTGAATACTACAGCAGCTTACAAAACTTCTTGAGCGTGGATCAATTTGTTCGGCTCAATAAAGTCTCTCCCGCCACCTTCAAACAGGTTGATTCTCTAAATATGGATAATTTCTGCAACTGGTTATTGGAGGTTCCGCAGGATGGCCATATTAAGTCTAGGCTGAACAATCAAATATTGGTGACACTTTTAAGGCATCTGGGGGCCAAAAGGTTTCAAAAATTGTCCGACAAGCAGGTGTTTACCCGTTTGATAGAAAAAGAAATTATTTCAGCACAGGACTATGGTTTGATGTATGATTACCTTCATCCAAAGCCACTCTATTTCATTGAATACGATGCCTTTGTAGAGAAATCCTGGGCGAAATCAGGCATCAAAACCCGGGCAGAGATTTTGGCGTTAGACCAGCGCAGGTCGTCCATAGGGCTCTTACCCATTGAATACTCGGGTTTCTGTTTGCAGAAAGGCATTTCAGTGCCTGAGTCCTTATTGTATGCCGACCCAATAGAGTTTTATGTTTTTGTCAGGAAGTGAAAAAAAATAAGCTGTGACACCTACCTCCGCCTCAACTCAGGAAGGCTCGGCGGGCAGGAAGGCTACGGCAGGTAAAGCTGCCAATCGCTATAGCCTGCTACCCCTTCTTCTGCTACTTCCCTCGTTTCTCCCAGCCCAACGCACACAAACCGCTGAAATTCGCTTGTTGAATGGCAAGCCTACGCTTTACGTCAACCAACAGCCCGAATTGCCTTTTATGTATGCCCTTACCCATGTAACGGGCGGACGCTGGAGCTGGGAAGAATTGCCAGCACATAACCTTCAACGAATGGGAGATGCCGGAATTCGCTTGTATCAGGTGGATTTGTGGCTGGAGGACATTTGGAAGGAAAAGGAAAAACGACTCGATATGAAACTGGCAAGACGGCAAATTCGCGGGGTTTTGGACGCCTGTCCGGACGCTGCATTGGTCGTAAGGCTGCATGTAAACGCCCCATTTTGGTGGAACCGTGCCCATCCCGAGGAATGCGTCCAATACGCCGACGGACCGGTGCAGGATCTGCCAACTGGTCTTCCGTTTAACCATGAAGACGGCGATATTCTGCGGGCAAACAGGGCTAGTTTGGCTTCCGAACTCTGGCGCATGGAGGCAGGTGAAAAACTACGAGAATTTTGCCATCGCCTTGCAGGCACTCGAGAGGGCAAAGCCGTGATCGGAATCCATATTTCAGGGGGTGTTTATGGAGAATGGCATCCATGGGGCTTTATCAAGCAGGAGCCCGATGTAAGCCCACCCATGCAAAAGTCATTTCGCCAGTGGTTGAAGGACAAATACGGGTCCGATGAAAGCCTTCAAAAGGCTTGGGCAAACACGAATTTTACGCTGGACAATGCCACCGTGCCCGACAGCAGCGAGCGCCGTTGTTGTGCCGACGGCTTTTTCCGCAATCCGGCACTCGAACAGCGGGTCATGGATTTTTACCGTTGCCAGCAAACCGTTATTGCAGACGATATTGAGTTTTTTTGCCGTATCGCAAAAGAGGAATGGGGTCGTCCCTTAATCACGGGTGTTTTTTTCGGGTATATGCACTTCGGCTTGTGCCGCCAGGCTTTGAACGGCCATCTGGAAGCCGAACGACTGATGCAAAGCCCCTGGATTGATTATTTTGCTGGACCACCGAGTTATTATGAACCAAGCCGAAAAGCAGGTGGCTCCGGGATGCAGCGGGCACCCATTCGTTCCATCCAGTTGCACGGCAAAATGTGGTTCGACGAAATAGACAACGGCTACTTGCAAGACAAACGGGAGCGGGATTTTGTCCGCTCAGGAGCGTTGGGCGATACGAATTATCTGCCGATTCTTCAAAGAAGCCTGTGGCTGCCGCTGGTACAAGACGCTGGGTTGTGGCTGTATGATTTTGGCCCCCGACGGAATACCGGTTGGTGGGACAGTCCGATGTATTTGGAAGAAATCAAACGGACTTTGAGTTTTTTCCGCAGCAGGTATGGAAAGCGGGCTAAATCCGAAAACTCGGGGGCCGATGCCCTGATCGTGTGGGATACGGAAAGTTTTTACACCGTGAAAAATGTCAATACCAAACGTTGCGAAAAAGGGCTGGACGCAGCCGCCGAGGACCTTCAATGCAGCGGAATTGCATTAGACCATATCTACCTTTTTGATTTGCCGCGAGTGGATCTAAAGCCGTACAAAGCAATCGTATTTATGAATGCCTGGCAGGTAACTCCAACGCAACGCCAATTTATACACGATTCTGTGGCACAAAACGGTCGCACCCTTATCTGGAATTACGGCGCAGGATATAGTGATGGAGATCGCATTGGCAAAGACCTGACGGAGCAACTGACGGGCATTACCTTGCAATCAGAAAAAATGCAGAACAAACCCGTTTGGATCATGGGGCAGGATACCCTTGAAAACCCGGAGCCAATGGATCCTTTGCTGTTGGTTTCTGATTCAGGGGCAATGCCTTTGGCAGCACTCCAAGAAAACGTAGGTGTAGTCATAGGGAGAAAAAAATTTCTTGCCCATACGGTAGTCTATGCCGCTGTTCCACTGCACCGAAGCGGCGTGTTCCGGGCATTGCTTCAAGAGGCTGGGTGTAATGTGTTGAATGACACACTGGACGCCACCTATTCCTCCTCCGACTTTATCGTATTGCATACGGGGAAAGGAGGAAAAAGGAAATTGCAATTAAGAAACGGGCGAGTGCTTGAGATAAAATTGCCCAAAATTGCGACTAAGCTCTTGGACGCAAAAACTGGGCTGGAGGTGAAAATGAAATAAGTGAAAACAACCCCTGCGAATCCTGTCAAAAAAACGCTCCCTCCGTCAAACTAATAATAACTCAAACGCAACACCCCCGCCAATTGCTTGGCCAATCGAATCACCTGTCGCGTATAACCATATTCGTTGTCGTACCAAACATACAGCACAATGCTTTTGCCGTCTTTCGAGATAATAGTAGCGGGTGCATCAAAGATGGCAGGAGTGGAACTGCCCACCAAATCGCTGGAAACCAATTCGTTGGCGAAAGAATATTTTATCTGTTCCACAAGATCACCCTTTAGGGCGGCCTGACGCATGATTTCGTTCACGGCGTCTTTTGTGGTAGGCGTATTGATTTGCAGGTTCAATACCACCAGCGATACGTTTGGCGTAGGCACCCTTATGGCATTGCCCGTAAACTTGCCCGAGAGTTCAGGCATCACCTTCGAGATGGCGCTTTCTGCTCCTGTTTCGGTAATCACCAGGTTCAAAGCCGCTGCTCTGCCCCTTCGAAACTTGGGGTGGTAATTGTCCAGCAGGTTTTGGTCGTTGGTATAGGAGTGCACGGTTTCGATATGCCCTTTTTCAATACCCAGTGTTTTGTTGATAACAGCCAATACTGGCACGATGGCGTTTGTGGTGCAACTTGCAGCCGACCAGACATTTTCACT
>JBBQSW010000357.1:0-4197 GCA_038213575.1 Chitinophagales bacterium
GAAAGCGAACCATTTGAAGCCGATTGCCCGAATCGTCAGCTCCGCCGTGGTGGGTGTAGAACCCCGCATCATGGGCATCGGGCCGGTGAGTGCCTCGCGTAAAGCTTTGGAAAAAGCAGGGCTTTCACTCCAACAAATGGATGTTTTAGAACTCAATGAAGCATTTGCGGCCCAAGTACTTGCCTGTACCCGCACACTCGGGATTGCCGACAACGATGCCCGGCTCAACCCAAATGGAGGCGCCATAGCGCTCGGTCATCCATTGGGTATGAGCGGCGCACGTATTGTGCTTGCGGCGGCGCGTGAATTGCAGCGGAGCGGAGGACGGTATGCGCTTTGCACGATGTGTATTGGGGTAGGACAGGGGTACGCGGTGGTGTTGGAGCGGGTGTGAAGCAACTCCTTCTGTACAATATTTCCCAAAATATTAGCGGGCGTTCCCGTTCCCCGGAAACGCCCGCTACAGTATATTGTCCAATAAATAGCTACTTCTTCTTGCCAGATGCTTTCCCCGCCGCCGCTTTTACCGGCTTCTCCTCTTTCACTTCCACATCGCTCAAATTCGCCGCTTCTCCAATCTGACCCCCTTTTTTGTACCAAAAAAACAGCGCAGCCAGGCAAAGCAAAAGTGTAATCGCTGAGGCCCCGTAAGCCACCTTTTCACCCATATAGAAAGAGCGCGGTTCAAAGCGCATCTCCAGTTTTTGCTTTTCGCCCGCAGGCAGGCGCATGGCGCGAAGCATATAATCTGCTTTGATGAAATCCGGCGCAGGCTGACCGTTTAGGTAGCATTTCCAGCCTTTGGCGGGCGGATACCACATTTCCGAAAAGAGGGCCAATTGCTCGGTTTTTGCCGAATACTCGTACTCCATCTTGTCGGGGTGATAACCAGTGAGTTTTATGTAATCGCTGCTGTCGCGCTGAAGGTTCAGACCTTGTAGGGTGGTGGCAAAGGATTCCTGTACCACCGCGGTGTCTTTTGGATTGAGCGAGCCTAGAGCGTTGAGTTCGTCATCCCCGTTTTTTACCGTCTGGAAATGCTGGACAAACCAGGCGTTGCCGCATACTTCTGGGTTGGGAAATACCTGGCCTTTGTCACCTACGATGTATTTGCCATTCATCATGCCCACAATATGCAGGTTTTTGTTCAGGTCTCTGCCAAGGTATTTATCCACTACTTCCTGAAAACGCTGCAGTTTGGCGGCATGATAACCGCTCAGGCTTTTATGGAAATACGAAGTGGTCGCGTTGCCGGTAATACCACCACGCGAGAGATCGAGTACCCGGTAATGAGGGTCTTTATCCGCTTTTATTTGCAGGTCAAAGGCTTCAGGCTGGGGTGGGGACGTGGCTGCTTTTTTCGATGCGTACTTGGTGGACGGAATGGAACGCAGGCACACCAGCCAAGTGTCTGCTAAAGAGAGCGTCGCCACCAATATTACCATCAAAGCCGACTTTAAATTGCCGCGCAGGTAAAGGAAAATGAGTGCGGCGGCAGCGGCTACAAAAGCAAGCGAACGAATCAAATCACTGCGTAACAGACTGGCACGATCTTCTTTCAAAGCGGCCAAAAGTTGAGCATTTTCTCCCAATGCGTTGTCATTCGGACCCGTGCTGCTGGCACAGGCCATTCCAATGAGGCAAAATGCTACCGTAGTCCCCAATCCTACCCAGAGGGCAAGCTTTTTCTTGTCTATCGAAATATCCGGATCCGCCAGCTTTTGTATGCCCATGGCAGCGAGTGCAGCTACACACAAATGCCCCGGTCCCAAAGCCATAGAAACGGCCCGGAACTTGCTGAACATCGGCAGGTAGTCGTATAAAATATCGTTGAGAAAAAAGTTTTTCCCCCAGGCTAAGGTCAGCATAAAAATACCGCTGAGTAGCAGCCACCATTTAACTGCTCCCGGCACCAGGAATGCGCCCAGAAAAAAGAGGAAACAAACAATGGCGCCATAATAAATGGCGGTGCCCACAAATGGCTGGTTTCCATTGTAAAACAGCGCAGCAATCTGCGACTGCATTTGCGCCTTGGTGGTATTGGGCGGCATTTGACGTGATACCGCTTTCAGCAGTTTGGTGTCTCCAAAAGTTTCGCCAGCGCCTCCACCTGCGAAGTGTGGCACGAGGAGGGTCATGCTTTCGCACACGCCATAACTCCAGCCAAATAAATAGTCTTTGCTCAAGCCGTCGCCCTTGTCGGCACTGGCTTTGAGTTCAGATTTTCCACGGATGGTCTCTTGCCCGTACTCATAGGTCGGCCAGAGTTTGGAAAGGTTGCAGGCAAAGCCAATAGCAACGGCCAAACCCATGATGACCACCTGCTTGCCCCAATTTAAGAGGGCTTTGTGGCGTATAGATTCCGCCAATTGCACCAAAACGTAAATCCCCGCAATCAACAAGGTGTAATAGGTGATTTGAACGTGGTTGACGTAAATCTGCATGGCCGTTAGGAGGGCCAGAAGTCCTGCTCCAGAGAGCAATCGCCCCTTGAAAAGCAGGAACGTTGCAGCTAAAATCCCTGGTGCAAAAGCCAAGGCAGCCATCTTGGTAGAGTGCCCGGCTTCGAGAATGTCCACGTTGTAGGTACTGATGCCATAGGCGGTAGCGCCAAATAGGGCCACCCGCCAATCTGCGCCCAACGAAATGACCAAAAGGTACATGAACAACATGGCAGCCAGTACTTGTGCCCACACTCCGGTGGCGTCCGTCCATAAAAAAGTTGCTTTTACAAGCGGCTTGGTCAGGTTGCCGTTGATGGGCGAGTAGATTTGGTAGCCCGGCATCCCACCGAAAGCCGAGTTGGTCCACAGTGGAGCGTCCTCCCCTTTTTTCAGATAGTCCTGAATTTCAGCTTGCATTCCACGCGCTTTGTCATTGTCGGGCTGAGGCAACACTTTGCCACCAAAGAAGTTAGGGGCAAAAAAAACAGCCGACACGGCAAACAGCACGGCGGCAGCGATCAGGTGAGGGAGGAATCTTTTAAAGTCCATATTGAGTCATTGAGTCATTAAGTCATTAAGTCATTGGTCATTGGTCATTGGTCATTGGTCATTGGGTCATTGGTCATTGGTCATTGTAGCAATGACCTAATGACCAATGACCCAATGACCAATGACCCAATGCCGAACTTGCCGCGAAGGTAGAAATCAGTTCAAATTCAACAGCAATTCCCGCAAGGTATCCGGCAAAATTTCGTGCCCTCCCTCGAAACTGCGTTCTCCAAAGTCAATCCCGTTTTTGTCTTCGATTTCCTGCACGGTGTTCATTCGGTCGGGCGTGAGAAAGGGGTCGTGGGTGCCGTATAGCAGATAGAGCTTTTTATCGGACAAATATTTGCGGTGCGCGGCATAATTCAGGTCTTCAGGAGGAAGTCCGGCCCAGAGCAAAAGATCGTGGAATCTGGGGAGTTTTTCCAGCATCCAACGACAGACGGTAGCAGTACCCTGCGAAAAGCCAAGCAGCACGATGCGTACATCGGAGGGCAATTGAGGCAGATAATGATCGTAAATATCCTGAAGGTAGTTGGCGTAATCCTCGATTTCTGATCGGCGTTGGTGGCGGGTCATCCAGTTGGCGCCAACGGGCCCATCAAAACCTTTTCGGTAAAAATGGTTGAGTCCTTCGGGGGCGACTACGAGCGTTTGGTCATTTTCCAGAAGCCTGAAATTCTCCAAAAACTCGTCGGCTAACTGCGCATAGCCATGGCAAACGATCCAGAATTGCTTGATATGGGGCCCGGGCGTGCCCAGGGAATAATAATGGGCGCTGCGCTTGATTGAAATAGTGTGATGGTGCATCGGTCGGTTTTGAAGCGGCCAAAGTACGATAAAGTGGATCATGTACCGGCGGCTTTAGCAGCATGTTCTTCGCTCATTTCTTCCTCGAAGACGCCTACTTCATCCATGTCCTCAATGAAGATTTGTTCAATTGGGTTTTCAAGTGAAGCATTGGGTTGAGTAACGATTTGAATAGTTGCGGGCGCACGGTGTGCTTTAATGACCGATTTAATTTGCTCGATGATTTCGTCGCTCTAATCATCAACTGAAACGGTGAATACGACTTGAACCATTTTTCAAAATTTTTACAAAAGTAAAACATAAAATCATGCGTCCCCTGTAAAAGCCGCCTACGCTAAATAAAACGTGCGTGCCAACCTCGCTTTGATGGCTGGAACTTACGCCAATGCCAATCTTT
>JBBQSW010000358.1:0-4171 GCA_038213575.1 Chitinophagales bacterium
CGGATAATGCCTCAGAAGCAGGAAGGCAAAAGAATCGGCGTGTGGAGTTTGAAGTGATAAAGAAATAACAACTTTTACAGGATAGGATCATTTACTGAGAACTGGTTTTTTATAAACGGCGCTGCCTTGTTAGGGTTTCCAACCCCTTTATTCACCTAATTCATGACGCACAAATTTTAAAACACATGCACAAATCTACTATATTTTACAGTATTTTTCTGACGTTTTTAGCCCGAATAACCCTCGCTCAAACAGGCCAGATGGTCATTCCCCGGGTGGACCAAATGCCCAACCAACCCGCGCCCTACAACGTGCGCAATTGGAAGCAGGTGGCGCTTCAATATGACTCGTTTGTGTACGATTTGCAGAAAACAGGACAGTATTTGCCGCTTTCAAGTTTAGGGCCAGGAGGGGTGAACTATCCACAAACCCCAACTTTCAGGCTGCACACTTACGTTGGCACCAATTCTCCCTTGGGAAATGAGGCCATCAATGTTTTGCCTTCGCTGGTGGCTGCCTCTCTACTAGGGGCGGATAAAACCAACCAATTCGGCAGAAACTGGCTGCTCATGAGCCAGGATTTTTTCAACAAAGCCAATGGCGAAAACATTTACCTCAACAACGCCGGAGCAAGCAGCGGCGGCGACTGGTGGTATGATATGATGCCCAATGTGTACTTCTATCAGCTGTACGATTTGTACCCTAATTTGGGTACAGAGGCAAATTATCAGTTTAGCACCATTGCAGACCGGTTCCTTGAAGCCGTACGCGCCATGGGCGGAAGCGATGCACCTTGGGAACCTGCCTACATGAATTACCGGGCCTGGAAATTCAAAACCATGGAACCCAACGCCAATGGAGTAAAAGAACCTGAGGCCGCCGGTGCCTTCGCATGGGTGCTGTACAATGCCTGGAAAGAAACCGGGAATCCAGAATACCTGAAAGGCGCGGAGTGGTCCATCGAATTCCTAAACGAGTGGACCACAAACCCTTCCTACGAATTACAGCTGCCCTATGGAACCTATACAGCGGCAAAAATGAACGCCGAACTTGGAACCAATTACGACATCCAAAAGATGGTCAATTGGTCGTTTGATCGCGGACCATTGCGGGGCTGGGGCACAATTGTCGGCACTTGGGGTGGCTTCGATGTATCCGGTCTGGTGGGCGAAGCCAATGATGCTGGCAACGATTATGCTTTTCAATTGAACGGTGTTCAACAAGCGGCGGCGCTGGTGCCGATGGTGCGTTATGACAAACGTTTTGCCCGTGCCATTGGCAAATGGGCACTCAATCTGTCAAATGCCACGCGACTATATTTCCCAGGTTTTTTACCTACCAATTTGCAGGATGCTTCGGCCTGGTCGAATGCAAACGACCCGCAACAAGTGATGGGCTACGAAGCGCTGCGCCAAAAATTCCAAAATCTCTCGCCATACTCTACCGGCGATGCTTTGCAGGGAGGTTGGGCAGCCACCAATTTGGCGCTTTACGGAACGGGATCCATCGGATACCTCGGTGCCATCGTGGAAAAAACAAACGTGGACAAAATCCTCAAGCTCGACCTGCTGAAAACCGATTTTTACGGCAGCGAGGCGTATCCGACTTATCTGATTTACAATTCCCACCCGACAGCCCAGACCATCCAGTTTGCCGCTGGAAATACCATGGCGGATATTTACGAATCGCTTTCCGAGGTGTTCGTTTTGCAAAATGTATCGGGCACGGTCAATCTGAACATTCCGGCCAATCAGGCGATTATCGTCACGATTTGCCCTGCTGGAGGCAGCATTTCCTTTGAAAAAAACAAAATGCTGCTGAACGGTGTGGTGGTAGATTTTGACCAACATACCCAGGCATACACCAATGCTCCACGAATAAAAGCACTCGCCGCAGGGAAAAATCCTTTGGAAATTGGAGACTCCACCAATATTTACGCCACAGTAGAAGACATAGATTCCGGGCAGATTACTTATGAATGGAGTGCAGCTGTTGGCACCTTTTCAGGTTCGGGCGCGCACGTTATGTTCCATGCGCCAGTGAATCTTGGCAATCTGGAAATCCGCCTCATCGCCGCCGACCCGGAGGGCAACCGAGACACTGCGTTCTTGCAAATGACCATTGTCGAAGAAATCAACGATGCCCCGCAAATCATTGAAATTCAAAAAAGTGTGGCGTTTACTGCACCCAACGAAACCCTGCAACTTACCTGCCTAGCCACCGATGCGAACAATGACCCGTTGATTTTTGAATGGTCAGCAACAGGAGGGACATTTAATGGCACAGGCAATGCTGTTGACTGGACAGCCCCGGCCACAGAAGGCATTTTTAATCTTAGCGTGAAAGTCAGCGATGATCAAGGTTTGTTTGCACAAGCCACCACTAAGATTTTGGTGAAATACTTTAATGCAACGCCGGGAGACCTCATTGCCCATTATCCATTCACCGGAAATGCCAACGATGTGAGTGGTAACCAACTGCACGGACAGGCCAACGGCGCCATCCTGACCACAGATCAAAATGGCGGACAACAACGCGCCTATTATTTCAACGGCGGCGTCCAGAACATCACCGTGCCCAATGATCCACTGCTCAATTTTCAGGATGGAATCACGGTCAGTTGCTGGTTCAAACCAAACGCATTGCCCGAAAAAGAATCGTTTCTGCTCTCACACGGCTCCTGGCAAAACCGCTGGAAACTGTCCATCACGCCAGAAAAACACCTGCGCTGGACAGTCAATACGCTTAACAGCATCGCAGACCTGGATATTGATATCCCGATACAAACCGACAATTTTTACCACGTCACGGCTACTTACGACGGCTCCTTGCTGGCCTTGTATTTGAATGGCAATCTTCGCACATACAAGGTTCTAAGCGGGAAAATACGCACGACCACGTTCCCTTTTCTGATGGGGCAGATGTTACCCGCGCAACCAGAATACAATTTTAAAGGTGTCATGGATGCGGTGAAAATTCAGAATTATGCCTTGACGCCGGATGGGGTGAAGAGCCTGTTTGAGGAAGGGGTGAGTGCGATTAAAAATCCGGCTTTTTCGGAAATGCTGACTTTGGAGTTATCGCCCAATCCGGTTTCGGATGTATTGAATATTGACTGGGTATTGAATATTGACCGGGTGACTTTGAGTCACCCGGTCAATATTCAATACAATACCATCGTGCAAATTTTAGATTTGACTGGAAGCGTGGTTTTAGAGCAGCAGGGATTGAACGAGAAAGTGATAAACTTGAGTGGGCTCAAATCGGGGTTGTACTTCGTGATTTTGCAATCGGAGGGTAAAAGGGCGATGGGAAGGTTTGTAAAGGTGTAGAATCAGGGGGCTTTCAATGTCTTACCCTATTTTACATCAGGCTTTGACACGCCATTAAAGTTCCCACACCTCCGCCCACGCAGCCGCTAAGTCCTTGCGACCAATCATATTTTTCCAAGCCTTTTTGGGGGATTCATTGACTTTTTTAAGTAAATCCAATTGACGCTGGGACAACAATGCATCCGGCGATTGACGTTTGCCCACTAGGCTGTTGACCCGGCAGGCTTGCAAAGAGTTCATCGGAATAAAACGATAGTCCGTTTGAGCAAGATAGTATTTAGGTTCTCGGTCGGAGCGAAAACCCTCGTTTTTGGGGCAGGCGGTCATGCTTTTTGGCAGGGTTAATTTTTCAAGATCAGAACGGCTCGTCACCGTCGGATCGAACTGGATTTTCACCACTTCTTTACCGTCCTGAAAGCCTGGCTCTGTTTCGATTACGCCGGGAATCGCGCCGAACGTGCCTTCGCCCGTCCAGAAACAGTACATTGAAAACGTGGCAGTTTCCAATTTGGCTTCGCGGGCCGAAAGTTCTTCTTCCAAAAGTTCGAGATAGTGCGGCGCAGTTGTGCCCGTTAAATCCAGGGCTCGGCGCATTCCGTTCACCAGTTGTAGGGAGGAATTGAAATTGGGCATTCGCAACACAACATCCTGATTGTCAGTACTCACAATGCGCACCACGGGATTGTTCCAGGCAGGCTCGCCAAACAATTTCAGGGCATTGGCATCTTTTCCACCTTTGTTGTTGAAAATGCATACGGGCACAAAAAAGGTCTCGATGGCCTCCACAATGAGCGGGTGCGAGAGGGTGGTGTTGCCATATCGGGTGCAATTGGAACAGC
>JBBQSW010000359.1:0-4136 GCA_038213575.1 Chitinophagales bacterium
GCCACACGTCCACCCCTTGCACTAGCAGTTTTGCCATTTCCATGCTGTAATTTTCAAGGAAGATGACTTTGCCCTTAAATTCGGGGTTTTTCGTAACGTTATACACCAAACGGATGAATTCCTGACCGCCTTTGTCGGCAGGGTGCGCTTTGCCGGCAAAAAGAAAAATGACTGGGCGATCCGGGTTGTTCACGATATCTGCGAGGCGTTTTTCATTGCTAAACAGCAGTGTGGCGCGTTTATAGGTGGCAAAACGGCGGGCAAAACCAAACACAAGCGCATCGTCTTTTATGGCATTGACAATCTCAAATGTGCTGCGCGGGTTTTCGCCCCGGCGCATGAGGTCTTCGGCCAGGGATTTGCGGACCCAGTCCAACAGTCGTTTTTTCAACAGGCGGCGAATCGCCATGATTTCGCCATCGTCTACTTGGTGGATTTTATGCCAGAATTTTTTGTCCGTCTGGTTTTGCAAGATCTCTTTCCCCAATTTCTCCTCGTAAAAATCCAGCCATTCGCGGGCTACCCAGGTTGGGAAGTGTACTGAATTGGTGACGTATCCGATATTGCTTTCGGC
Organism: Chitinophagales bacterium; assembly: GCA_038213575.1. Taxonomy (GTDB): domain Bacteria; phylum Bacteroidota; class Bacteroidia; order Chitinophagales; family Saprospiraceae; genus M3007. The sequence continues at coordinate 575 of JBBQSW010000359.1, forward strand.
GTAATTGTAGTCCGGGTTGAGCTCCTCAAACATCCGCTGGCTCACTTCGCCGTGCAGACGGCTCACTCCATTTATTTCCTGACTGGTCCGAATGGCAAGGTGGCTCACGTTGAAAAGTTCGTTGGAGTCCTTGGCATTCAACCTGCCCAGGCCGACCAGTGCCTCCCATGGGAGGTCGAGTGCGTAGGTGTATTCGTACAGATAGTCGCGCAAAAGCGCTTCCGAGAAAGTATCGTGTCCCGCAGGCACGGGCGTGTGCGTGGTGAAAAGTTGGGTAGAGCGCACCACTTCCAAGGCTTCTTCAAAGCTCAAGCTGCTGTCTTTCATGTAGTTGCGCAATCGTTCCAAGCCAAGGAACGCTGCGTGGCCTTCGTTCAAATGGAAGAGGTCGGGTTTGATGCCAATGGCCTCTAGGGCGCGAAGGCCACCAATGCCCAACAGGATTTCTTGGCGGAGTCGGTTCTCGTTGTCGCCGCCATAAAGCTGGTGCGTTATGTTGCGATCTTCCCAGACATTGTCGTCAATGTCCGTGTCGAGGAGGTAAAGCGGCATACGGCCCACAGGCAGTTGCCAGACCTTGGCCCATACGGTGCGGCCGCTGAGGTTGACATGGATTTTGACCCATTCGCCGCGTTCATCGCGCACGGGATGGAGCGGGAGTTGGGTGAATTTGACCGGCTCATAATTGTGCAATTGCTCCCCGCTGTTGGAGATACCCTGCTGAAAATAGCCATATCGGTACAGCAAACCCACCGCCACGAAGTTGGCATTGCGGTCGCTGATTTCTTTCAGGTAGTCGCCCGCCAACACACCAAGGCCCCCGGAGTAGAGACGCAGACTTTGGTGCAGGCCGTACTCCATGCAAAAGTAGCCGATTTGAGCACCCGATTTGGCAGGCGCTTTGTCTATGTAGTCGCGGAAAGATTCGTGTACACGTTTCATCCGTGCCACAAAATCCGCATTGGCCAAAAGCTCTTGCCCACGCTCGATGGTCAGTTCATCAAGCAAAGCCACAGGATTGTAGTGGAGCGCGACAAACTGTTGTGAATCAATGCTTTGGAAAAGATCGGTGGCTTCATGGTTCCAGCACCACCATATATTTTGAGCGAGTTCCGAAAGGGGCGCAAGGCCCTCGGGGAGTTTCGGTTCAATGAAAATGCGCTTGAGTTTAGCGCCACCTTGGGTCAGGTTACCCACCATATTGTGCGAGATGTGAGAGGGTGAGGGTTGAGAGATCGTCATAATTGCATTAAATACCCCAGCCTTCGCTTTTCTTTCTTGACACCGTTCATAAGATAAAAAAAGCTTCGGCGGTTCAGGCCGACAAAGGTAGGGCTTTGGGGGAACTTGGTTTAATTTTGACACAACGTTGCTATTCACTCAACGGGAACTCAATCATCATCTTCATTTTTACAGGGCGGTCTTTGTACCTGCCGGGCGACCAAGTGGGCATTTCCCGAACAGCCTCCAGACATCGCTGGCCTGAAGCGGCAGGCACCCATTCTGGAAATGTTTGGGCGGGTTCTACTGTTTCAATTTTGCCGTCCTTATTTACAGAAAACTTGATATACAGTGTGTTGTGCGTCTCTCCTTCTGGTTTTGAAAGCAATTCCCCCAACATATTTTGAAAATAATCTTTTTGAGTAATCGCTCCACCGGGAAATTCCGGGCTTATATCCGTTACCAAAAAAACGGGCTCGCCCATATCATCCACAAACGGGGTTAAGTCAATTTTGTGGTATTCAACGTGCTTGTCCATTCCAATAAAAGTGTCTACCTTAAACCAGCCCATATATTCCATATCCCGGATTCGCTCCGTTTTTTCGGGGCCGGATTTCATATCGTGGAAATCGCGGGCTGCCATCAATTGCCAAACTTCTTGGGCATTGGCGAGCGATGGGCTCAAAAGGAGAAATACTGAAAGGAAGCGATTAAGGAACGGTGTCAAAATAACTTCCCAATTTGATGCCATTCTTTTGCCGCCATCCATCCTATCTTTTTCGTTAAATAGGCCCCACTATTTGCCTCAAAAGATAGTTGGCTAACGCCAAAATAATTGCCCTGAAATTGGGAAGTTATTTTGACACCGTTCCTAAGAAAACTTTGCATGGGAAATAAGTTTTAAAATTAGGGTAAAAACGCACTCCGTTAAATCTTGTTTTCCAGATTTCAAAACCTGCTCGCCCACATTCCCGCCCGTGCGGCGCTTACTTTCCCAAGCAATTTCAAGCTCCTGAAAGTCAAGGATTTTCCAGCCAAACGCGCCTTGTGTAAATACACAGAATTCACGGTCCAGCGCACCGCAAAATCATAATATCGGCGTGGGTAAGTTCGCTGGAAATCCAAATCCCGATCGGTGCGCTGTTCCCAAGGTAGATCCGAAGAACTACTCGCCTGTACTTCATCATATAGCCCTGTCCCTTTGATCGGATAAGCCACCGTAATGGTAAAAAGATCAGGATTGGAGTCTTTCAAATGCCGCAGGGTTTCGAGGATGTCTGCTTCCGTCTCGCCCGGATAACCGAGCATGATAAAAGTACCCGCTTCGATGCCCACCCGCCGCGCCGACTGAATCATCTCGCGCACTTGCCCCACATCCACCCGGCGGTCCATCGCGTCAATGATGCGCTGCGAGCCACTTTCTGCGCCAATCCAAACCCGAAAGCAACCCGCTTCTTTCAACCCGCTCAACACCTCCTCGTTCAAACGATCGGCCCGGGTGATGCACTCAAACCGGACTTTCACACCTCGTTTTTGCAGTGTATCGCGGAATTCGCCCAGCCATTTGTGGCTCACCGTGAACACATCGTCCACAAACCAAATCAGGTCAAAATCATAGTTTTTTTGCAGCCAAACAATCTCGTCTACTACATTGCCCGGGCTTCTGCGACGATAACTTTGACCGTATACCGCTGTACTGCACCAGCGGCAAGTGTAGGGGCAGCCGCGTTGCGTGCTGACACTTACCGCGCTGTGGCCGTGGGCTTTTTTCCAGGCATCGAGATAAAATTGAAGATTGATTTTCAGGCGATTGGGGAAAGGGAGCGTGTCAATGTCGCGCATTTTTTCCCTTGCATCCGTTTTGAAAACAAAGCCATCGGGCTGTAGAAAGGCAAGTCCGGAAATGTGGGCAAATTCCTGTCCAGGCTGCGTTGATGGAGATTGGGACTTATTTGTTGTAAGGGCAATTTCCAGCATCGTCTGTTCGCCTTCACCTATGACGATCAGATCTGCGCCGTTTTTAAGGTAATCATCCACATTGTGCGTCCCATCGGGTCCGCCCAAAACGATGAGCGTATTTTTCAAGCCATCCTGCGAACGCACAAAACGTATCATTACGAGCACGTTCAGTTTCGTCATCAGGTTGAGGTACAGCGCGAGAACGCGCGGTTTCGTTTCCATTAAATGTTGCTGAAAAATCCGCTTTGTGGAAAAAGTGGTGTCAAAAACCTCGTTCTCCACGCCATGCAAATCGAGCCAGGCCGACAAATAGAGCAACCCCAAGGGGGGATAGGGCTTCATAATAGCCTGCTCCTTGGGGTCGTCTTCAAGAAAGTAGCCG
>JBBQSW010000360.1:0-4133 GCA_038213575.1 Chitinophagales bacterium
GCCAAAATTCAGCGCGCCGGTCGTCACGATCATCACGGTTTATCCCGGCGCCTCGCCTTCCGAGGTGGAGAACGCGGTGAGCAAACCCATCGAGGATGCGATTTCTTCGCTCGAAGGAATTGACCAGGTACAGGTCGGCTCGCAGGAAAACTCCTCCTTTGTTGCGGTGGAGTTCGAGCAATCCGTGGATTTGGACAAGGCGGTGCAGGAAATGCAGCGCAAGATCAACCAGCTTCAAGCTTCCTTGCCCAAGGAGGTGCGCACACCGGTCATCAACAAATTTGCACTGGACGAGCTGCCCATTTTGAAAATCGGCGTGGCGGGCAACCTCACAGGTCCGGCCTTTTACGATGTGGTTAAAAACCGCGTCGTGCCAGAAATCTCTCAGGTAAAAGGGGTTGCGCAAGTGAGCATCCTCGGCGGTGAAGAGCGTGAAATCAAGATCAACATTTCCTCCGCCCGGCTCGAACAATACGGACTTTCCCTGCTTCAGGTGGCGCAAGCAGTGCAGACAGCCAACCTGGATTTCCCGACCGGAAAATTGACGGGCGAGCTGGGGCAATTGCGCATCCGACTTGCCGGCAAGTTTTTGGGCATTGATGATATTCGCAACCTCGTAGTCGGTAAAAGTCGTTTCGGATCCTCCATTTTTTTAAAAGACATCGCGGAAATACAGGATGGTACCCGCGATCCTGAAATCATCTGCCGCACCGACGGGCAACCCGCTGTGGGCATCAGCATCCGCAAACAAGGCGACGCCAATGCGGTGGAGATGTCGAAACTGGTGCTTGAAAAAATCGCCCAGCTGCAAGGCGCGTATGCCGCCGAGGGAATGCGTTTCGAGGTGGTAGCCAACAGCAGCACCTTCACCAAAAAAGCCACCAACGCCGTTATTGAAGATTTGCTCGTGGCAGTGCTTTTGGTAGGTCTGGTCATGTTGCTTTTTCTGCACAGCTTGCGCAATGCCGCTATTGTATTGGTGTCCATCCCGACCTCCATCGTCAGCACCTTTGTGATGATGAATTTGTTTGGCTACTCGCTCAACCTCATGTCGCTGCTGGGCCTTTCGCTCGCCATCGGCATTTTGGTAGACGATGCCATTGTGGTGATCGAGAACATTTACCGGCACTTTGAGATGGGGAAAAACAAGGTGCAAGCCAGTTATGATGGACGGATGGAAATTGGCTTCACTGCCCTGAGTATTACCCTCGTGGACGTGGTGGTTTTCCTGCCCATTGTGTTCACCGCTGGGCTGGTGCCCAATCTGTTGCGGCAGTTTTGTATGACGGTATTGACCTCCACGTTGATGTCTTTGCTCGTGTCTTTCACCCTCGTGCCCTGGCTTACGTCAAGGTTTGGGAAACTCCACCGTTTTGAAGGAAAAAACCTCGCAGGACGTGTCATATTGAAGTTTGAAGGGTTTTTGGAATGGGTTTCCGATGGTTTCGTTCGATTGTTGACATTGGCCTTGAAAAACCGCCGCACCAAAATCATCACCGTCCTAACGGCGATTTTCATGTTTTTCAGTTCGTTCCTGCTTGTCACCTCTGGTCTTATCGGAAACGCTTTCATGGAGGCCGGCGAACGGGGGGAATTTTTGCTTGAAATCATATTGCCACAAGATGCATCGTTGACGCAAACCGACGCCATCACCAAAGATGTGGAGGCCTGGTTGCGCACCCAGCCTGAAGTGGTACGCACCTTCACTACCGTAGGAGCGAACAACAAGTCTTTTGGGCTGAGCTCACCCAATATTGCTGAAATCCAAGTGTTTTTAACGCCTTATGGAGGCATACGAAAAGAACTCACGCCCGTTTTTGCCCGAAAAACGAAGGTGAAACTGGAGGAAATTGTGGCGGGCGCACGGATAAAAACCAACCCGATTGACATTCTTGGTCTCTCGTTTTCGCCCATTGAAGTGCAGTTAAATGGGCCGAGTCTCGACAGTCTTCTGGTGCTTGCCGAAAAAGTCAAAAAAGAAATGGCACTCGTGCCAGGCTGCGTAGAGATCAGCTCCACGGTGGAAGGAGGCAACCCAGAAGTGAAGGTGGAAGTGAACCGCCAACGTATGGCGGACTGTGGTCTCGCCATGGCGCAAGTGGGACTCACCCTTCAAACTGCTTTCAGCGGCAATACCGAGGCGAAATACCGCGACGGCGATTTTGAATACCCTATTCGGGTCGCGCTCGATGCATTCGACCGTCGCAGTGTGGAAGATATCAAAAACCTATCTTTTGTAAATCCGCTGGGCAGCACGATCTATCTCAAGCAGTTCGCCGACGTGCGCCAGGGCACCGCTCCCACCCGCCTCGAACGCCGCGACCGCAGTACCTCGCTCATGCTCACCGCCCAAGTAATTGGTCGGCCAAACGGCACCGTGACCCGCGAAATCATCAAACGGCTGGCCCCCCTCCCGCTCCCCCCTGGCACCCAAATCAAATATGGTGGCGACTATAAACGCCAACAGCAAGGCATCGGCACGCTCGGTTTTGCGCTCTGGGCCTCCCTCGTGTTTGTCTATCTCATCATGGTCGCGTTGTACGACAACTGGATTTACCCGCTCGTGGTACTGGTGTCCATCCCACTTTCTGTCATCGGGGCGTTCCTGGCCCTGGCCTTGGCGAGCGAAAACCTGACCGTGTTCACGGGCCTCGGAATGCTGATGCTCATCGGTTTGGTGGGTAAAAACGCCATCCTGGTGGTAGACTTTGCCAATCAGCTTCGGGAACAAGGGGTAGGTCTGCGCGATGCCCTGCTGCAAGCCACCAAACTGCGTTTCCGACCCGTTTTGATGACCAATATTGCTATGGTAATTGGTCTCCTGCCCATCGCTTTTGCGCAAGGCTCTGGCGCCGACTGGAAAAACGGCCTGGCCTGGGTCATCATCGGCGGCTTGAATTCTTCGATGTTCCTTTCGTTGATTGTGGTGCCCGTGGTGTATTGGATGTTTGACCGGGCGATGGAGAGGTTGGGATTAGGGCGGAAGGAGAAGGTGGAGTTGGTGGAATAATTTTTTAATTTGGGGGAGCGAGATATTTTAGTTTTGCTATTTTTACAGCTTAAAATTTAATTATTTTGCTGCCATGAGCCGGGCTTTCCGTGACAAGTTTTGTTATTTGGACAATGCAGGAAGATCCAAAGCCAAAGGACCAAGATTCCATGCCTTCTTCTCTTGCCATGGAAAAATCAACCAAAATAATAGCATCTGGAGTGAATACAGATTCATTGATGCAAATAGCCCAAAAATCTTATGCTGGAAAGAATTATGCAGCGGCAGTAAACACCATGGAATACCTCCTGAAACTCTGTCCAACTAACACAGAGGCTGTAATACTAAAAAGGAAAAGTGAGGATGCCATAGAGCAAATCAAGATAGCTGTACAAAACAAAGCAACGGAGCAGGCGGAACAAAAACGGCAATTGAATGCTGCTGAATCGGCCTTCAATTCCGGGGATTTTCAAACAGCGCTGAAACTGCACCTAAAAATAAAGTATGGTAGCCAAACAACTCAATATTTACGAGGACTTAGCTAACTTCATAGCCAGTCTCTCCCCAGAGAAAATCTTGGCTTGTCATCCAACTGACAAAATCCAGCGGCAGGTAGAATATTTGGTGACACGAAAAAAGTAGGGAGAAATCTCTCCAGCGGAATCTCAGGAGCTCGAAATGTATTTTCTGTTTGAACACATCATCCGGCTTGCCAAAGCCCGAGCATTGAGAATTATTGCCCAAACAGATAAGTTGACAGATATGGAACACATCCCGATTCCTGTGAACGAGGTTGTCATTGATCGTGCCGACTTGTATAAAGATCGTATCTGACCATGTTGTTTAGCGGGTTACCCTAACAAGCTCCTCCCCTCTAAAATCAACGCCAAAAACGCTTCCGACGATAACACTTCAACCTTAGGAAATGGTATGTTTTTCAAGACTTTGAATCGCTTGCCAGATGGGATAGAATTTTGAACGCCGAGAAATGGCAACTGAAAGCACATTGGTGTCAACGACTATTCTCATAACGGCTCCTGGCGGTAAGGTGTGCGCCGGTGTTTACTCAAGATTTTTTCCTCGGTAAGTTTTTTCTCCTCCCAAATTTGGTCAGCAAGGTCAGAGGCTTTGTCTGCAAAGTACT
>JBBQSW010000361.1:0-4110 GCA_038213575.1 Chitinophagales bacterium
TGATAGTTTGTTCAGATTATTTTGAGATGAGACTAGGCGCGACGAAGGATTGTAGCGGGCTCTCCATGACTGAGGCGCAACAAAGTATCAGTTCAAAAGAGTCGAACAAACCGTCAAAGACTTCGTGCCCCTGCCACTAGATCACGATAGAGCCGACCGATGGGGATTTCTTTGCCTCCAACGGTTAAATCCGTCGCCGAGTAAGCCTCTATATCGTGGTCAAAATGACTTGGGGTGGATGCGAGAGCGTTCGCAAAAAATCCAGCCCTTTTAGTCCGGGGAAGTGAATATCCAGAAAAATGGCATCCACGGGTTGCTCACGCAAAACTTGCTTCAATGCCATCCAAACCGACTACCTCTATGAAAACCACAGCGCGGAAAACGGCAACAACTGGCTGGAAATCAAACTGGCAGGTACGACCAGCAACCGTTCCGCGATTGGCGCAAAAGTTCGGGTGACGGCCAACCAGTGTTTGACCCTCGTAGAAGGCCAAGCGCCGACGAGCGCCACGCAGCCGCCTTATAGCGGCCCGGAAAGCAGGACCTTGGCCTTGCAGCCGAACCCTTCGTCGGATTCGGTGAGGGTGGTTTGGGAGCAACCTCAATCCGAATCCATTGTACTGCAAGTCAGTCGCCCGGTGAATAAAGCATCCCAACCAAACAAAATTTTAACCCATAGAGCTGAACCCCGCTTATGAGACACCCTCTTAATCAACCATTCACTACCGCTGTACAATCAGTTTCACCACTGAATTACCCTTATTGGTTTGTATATTCAGGAGATAAATACCATTGGCCAGTTCAGGGGGCAAATCCAGAAATTCTTCGTTTTTGCCTATAGCCCGTTCCTCCTTTAGCAAGGTTCTGAGTGTTTTTCCTTGAATATCAAGCAACTCAATTGCAACGGGCGAGGGCGCTGGAAGTTCGTAAGCAATCGTAACGGTTTGCCCGCTAATGGGGTTCGGATAGACAAGCGCGGAGCTTATGGCTGAAGGAACATCAATTACGCCGACCGAATTTGACCCTAGATAGCGCAGAATACTACATTGAATCGTAGAATTTGGATCCAAATAACGGCCCACCGTCACAATTTTTCCATCCGGTTGGGCAAACCCTTGATAAAAAATTTCATAAGATGTTTCTGGCGCTATCGTCCCGTTGGTTCCGAAACTCTGGTCAGGAAAACCATACTCGTCGAATCGGCCCAAAAAACCAATCCCATTGACAGGGCCGCCAAAGACAACCACTTTGCCATCAGATTGCAGATAACCGCTTTCGGCAGAGGAACTAGAACCAAAAGCGCTAAAGAAAGGAAGCGTCCCAACCCCATTTATGGCAAAGGAAGTATCTCGGATACCATTGGCATTCAACTTATAAAGTCCAGCACTAAAGAAACCGTCATAATGATCTCCTAAGAGGTATGATTCATCGCCAGGCAAAACAAACAGATCCCTTACTGTTCCAAAGACCAAAATTTTTCCAACCCCGTTTTCGCCAAAAGTAGTATCCCTTATTCCGCCAATGGAATATTGAAGCACATATCCAGTGGTAGTTGAATTTTTGTTAACTGCCATGGCTGCCAAAATCTTGTTGTCTGATTTTAGCCCAAGATGTAAAGATCCATAATAAGTACTTCCATTAGATAAAAGGCTGGCAGGTATTATGATCGAACCGGATGTGCCAAAAGAAGCATCCAGGCTTCCGTCTGCTCGAAGGCGTGTGATCATTTGCTCGTCAAAGTTTGAAGTCAAACGTCCACTGAGCAAGATTTTCCCATTGGGTTGAAGCAGCATATCATAAATATCCCTGTAATCCGTACTGGGCCAACCCACAAATGAAACTTTACCACCAGCCCCGAAAAAAATGTCATAATTACCATTTTGCGTCAATCGAACCACTTTGAAAGTCCCAACACTGGATCCCGTCAGCAGGATTTTTCCATCGGGTTGAACAATAATTTTTCCCAAAATACCAAAGCTTGGGTCGTTTGAAATCCACTCTCCACCATTTGCAAACGTTGTGTCTAAGGTGCCGTTTGAATTAACGCGCAACAGACTGGCTCTTTGCCCTCCGGTAAGCGTTGCACTATTCCCTCCCCCCAAGATTTTTCCATCCGCTTGAAGGGCTGTACACCAAAGCCGATCGAATCCTTCGGTAAATTTATGGGTAAACCTTCCATTGACCCCAAAGGAGCTGTCTAGAAACGGAGATTGAGCAAAAAGAAGGGTGCCTGTCAAAAGGCACAAAGCGAAAACGGAGTAAGTTTTTTTAAGCATGGCAAATTCAATTTGAAAGATTTTAAGAACGAAAGAAGAACCTTGGCTGACTTGGAATTTTGATTGCGGAACAAAAGTCCGGGTCTTAAGCCCTAAAAAAAAGGACACTTTTTGAATCTTATTCTTTGGATAGAAAAAGCTTTTGGTGCGCACCTATACTGTGATTAAACTGATTTTGATGATTTGATTGATTGAAATTCAGGACAACCTGCGCATGGGGTTCTATTCGGCAGATGGGGCAATGATTACAGAAGTGTATCACGAGCGCATGCTTGCTCCAGGCAATTATCAATTTCGGACGGATTGCTCCACGCTTCCGGCTGGGGCGTATTTTTTGGGAGTGCAAAGGAATTGTGGGTTGTATGCGAGGCCGTTTACGAAATTGTGAGGAGGAAAAGGAAGAATACTTGCTGTACTTTTGTACAAATTTTTTTCCAAACTAAAACATGAAGGCACGACAAACCAACCATGAATTTCCTACCAAAGACCCTAGATTTGCGAGACAAGTGCTGGATTTGCCCTTCGACATTCGGCCTTACCTATCAGGCACCCCAGATTTGTATGTTGATCTCGACGGCATCCGGGGCAGTGCTTTTCGGGAAAGGTTCTTCGACTTGCTGGGCATCGTGGATGGAGAAATCAACGCTCAACGCCCGCCTTTGTTTGAAAAAATCATGCTCTACGGCCATCGTGGTGCTGGCAAATCCATCGAGCTTTGGCACCTGAAAGACGAGGTACAGCAAAAAGGCGGCTTCAAAGTGCTGTTCATAGAAGCCGACAGTGACCTCGCTTATGGTGGAAGTTTCTCTTGGGAAGATTTTTTTCAATTGCTGCTCAACACGCTGGTCCGCGAGTGTTCAGAAGCAGACCTGCGGGCTGTGGACGGTCTGCGTGAGTTGGCCAAAGAGTACCTTGGTGAACAAGAAATCATGCAGGAAATCAACCTCGCCTTCCACTCTGAACGAGATTCAAGTTCCAAAGATACCAACTGGTTTTGGAGGGGACTGAGCGATCCCAAAAAATTTGGCCTGCTGTACACCCAAAATGCCACCACTACCCAGGTTATCCGACGTAAAATCGAGAAAATGACCTCGTTTGTGGTGGACATCATTAACCAGATGCTTGACCTCGCCCGTACCGCAGCGGAGAAAGAAGGATTCCGGGATGTGTTGCTTATCTTCGACGGCACTGAAAAAGTAGGCTTTGGTCGCTATAAAAACCTGTTTCTGCACAATGCTGAAGCCATCCAACGTCTTAACTGCCACCTGATATGCGGAGTACCCATTGCTGCTCGGTACGAATTGCAAGGCTCCGCACAGCAGTCGATATATAAAACCGTTATTCTTCCGCTGTTTCATTTGAAGGGAAAAGAACAAGTGGAAACTTTCGGCAAAATCATTACTCAACGGCTTGACCGCGAAACCTTTGTGGAAGACGAGGCGCTATGGCTTGGGGTGGAAAAATCTGGCGGCTTCCCGCGCCAATTGCTCCGAATTTTCTATTTTGCTTTCGTTTTTTATGCCAAAGGCGGAAGAATCACTCGTGAACACGTTCAAAAAGCGGTAACTGAGCTCGGTGCGGAAATGTGGGATCGCCTCCGACCCAACCATAAAACCGTCATCTCTAAAGCCCGAGGCGGCTCCTTTGCCTGGGACATGACCGACACCAATCTGGAGTTGATTGATGAACTCGTGTTGATGAAATACAATGGTACCGTCGCGGTTAACCCTCTCCTTGACGAATTCCTCCTATGACTACCGACCTCACGCGCGAACAAAACCTCGCCGCCGACGAAGATTTTTTACTCAGTCTTAAGTTTGCGCTTGAAGGCGGC
>JBBQSW010000362.1:0-4108 GCA_038213575.1 Chitinophagales bacterium
GCACCATCCCCCGTAAAAAACGGTTAGCCGTGATGTGGAAAACCCATTGGTGTTCCTCAGGGCGTTTTTGCCAAAATGCTGCTTTCAATGCGCAGTGGTAATGCTCCAAACCGCTATCGGTTTTGCAAAAAGGGAAAAAGGTCGGATAATTTGGCAACAAGGCAGCGGCTTCTTGCATTTTGTCAAAATCAAGTCGAGCGTAAAGCGGATAATGCCAGGCCGTTTCTGTGGAAAATGGGTCTTTACGCAGTGACACAAAGTATTCATAACTACGCTCGTAAGCATCGAAGCGGGCATGGGATTCGGGCGATACGGGTTTTATATCGTGTACTGCCACATCCTTCGGCAAAAGGCTGTTGAGACCGTTCAAAAACGTAGGGGGCAAGGCGCCTTCGCTGTCGAAATGTGCCACATAGAAACGGGCGTGTACCCCGGCATCTGTGCGACCACAACCTGTGATGTCTATTTTTTCGCGCAAAATGGTGCTTATTGCTGCTTCCAAAATGGCTTGCACAGAAGGAGCATTGGGCTGCACCTGCCAGCCGGCGTAGTGCGTACCGCGATAAGAAAGTGAAAGAAAATAGCGCATCGAAGGGCGAAGGTAGGGAGATGCAAGAGACGAGAGAAAGTGGATGCGTGTAAATGGAAGAAAGACAAATTGATTGCATTCCAGACATCCTTCCTTGAACACTTTTCAATCATTTTTGAAAACAATATGGACATAATTAGCATTGTAGCTGTTTCCAAGAATCAATCATTCAACAGCATGGACATTCGAGAAGGCAAACAAAAATTTATTGAATCATGGGGCAAAATGGCGGGTGGCTGGGGTATTACTCCCGCTATGGCGCAAATACACGCATTGCTGCTCATTTCCCCGGAGCCGATCAATGCGGATCAGGTGAAAGAAGAACTTAATATTTCCACGGGCAATGTGAGCACGAACCTTCGCGCTCTTTTGGAATGGGAGTTGGTATCCAAACAAACCCCACCTGGCAAACGCAAGGAAGTTTACTTCGCTGAAAAAGACCTTTGGAAAGTAATCCGCCAAATCATCATTAACCGCAAAAAGCGCGAGCTCGAACCCGTGCTGCGTGTGCTGGATGAGTTGGCCGCGGTGGAGGAAAACTGCCCACAATCCGAACACTTCTGCGCGGTAGTGCGCGACATCCGCAAATTCTCCCACAATGCGAATCAGACCTTGGATACGTTGATCAAAGCGGACGCTCATTGGTTGAGTGGGGCGTTTTTAAGCATGGTTCGGTAAACAGCTTACAAGAGGGGAAAGCAAGGGTTCAAAGGAATCGTTTCCCAGAAGCGGCGGCATTTTTCCAAGGAGCGGCGGATTTTTGGCGGTAAGCGGCGGATTTTTGAAACTTTTTTTTGATTTGATGAAATTTCGCGCATTCGCATATTCCAGCCCTTCTTTTTCGCGTTACCTTAAGCTAAAATGCAATATTATTGCTTTTTCATCAATTATTTTTTCATTATTTTACAAATACGATAACCAAAAATGACCTGTTTTTGGGTTGTCGGCAAGGTCTACGCAACAGGGAATACAAAAAAGCGTTCATATTTGCAGTACGATTTGCGGAAGAAAGCTACCGCTCCTTTTAGAAACCATACCACATTTGAAAATAACAACACAAAGAGCAGCAAGTGCTTTAGACGAGAAAACTACAAGCGCTGCCCTTTGAACAGGAAAATCAAAACAGACCCGAAAAATCATTTGTGATTAAAATAGTGTGCTCTAATTACCCAAGCACACTTCAAAGATAAAAGCTCGAAAGAGCAAAGACAACCGAAGGCGGGGGCCCTCCGGTCCTTTCAAATGAGAAAGGGCGGAGGGCTGTTTTTTTTACTAAAATGGCAAGCCTACCGCGTTTTGGCTCGCTCCTGTTAACTCGTCACGCATGATTTTGCTTGCGAAGTCAAAAAGGTCTCCCGAGAATGACCCTCCTACCCCTCAATGCTCCGCTTCGAGCAGATCATTGTCCTGAGGGTCGGGATAGAAGACTTCTACTTTTTCCGTGGTTAACTTGCTCAATGGTACGATGATGGCACGCTCGGAGGTCTGCAAGATCATGGAGGTGCTGTCAATCAGCACCACTTTGCCGCGTTCTCCAATGATGCGGACATCGTCGCCCACCCGTACTTTGTTTTTGTTGTAATAACTTGCCAAGTAATTGGATACCAAGTCCTTAGAAGCAAGCCCATAGCCAACAGCGAAGGCCAGTGCGCCAGCGCCGATGAGTACCACAAGACTGGAAGAAATGAACTCTGTATTGATTTTCGCCTGTGTGAGCGCACTAACGGCAATCGTGACAAACAGAAAATAGAAAACGATCGAGCCAATCATTTTGGCTGAAGCGACCCCCAAGGATTTGCATAACGTAACCACTGCTCCCTGCACCATATCAGCCAAAAACAGCCCCAGCATAAACACAACCGAGGCCGTGAGCAGCGAGGGCAAGTAGTTCATTAAGTCGGTAAAAAGTTGGGTAATAGCGGCTACCCCCAGTGTTTCAGTGGCTGCGATGATGAAGATGAGCATCATCATATAATAGACAATCTTGGCGATGATGGCCGAAAGTTTATCCTTCAATACGCCCGTCCGTTGTACCAAATCAATATCGTCGAGGATCTCTGCCAAGCGGTCAACACCGATTTTTGCCAATACCTTACTCAGAATCTTTCCTACCGTCCGCGACACCAACCAACCCACGAACAAGATGGTGAGTGCCCCGATAAGCTTAGGGAAAAATGCAGAGAACTGTGCAATCAATTGAGCAACAGGGCCAGAAACAGGAAGAGATTCCATTATATAGGTCGAAGAAGATTGTTTGCGAAGATCAGGTTAGAGAGGGTTGGGCAAAGAAGGGGCGGGTGGCGTTCGCCAGTCCATATTGGCTCGTGCTGCTCGACGGGTGGCTTTTTTGAGGCAAGGCAATTCTTCTCCCCCCACCAGCCGAACCACGACCTGGAGTGCATTGGGCACAAATACTTCGATTACATTGCTAAACAACGACAAGGTGCCAACATGCTGCGAAATGCGATCCTCCAACTCTGGAGGTAACATAGCTTCTCGCTCGGCTTGCAACTTTTTTAAGCTGTTGTCCATATCGGCCTTTTTTGTGCGCCGAAGACTGGGCGCAAGTGATTAGGAACGCAGCTCCAATAACTTAGTCATTTTAGGTCAACCATTTTTTCATCAGACAACCCTATTTTTCTGCGAATAGTGGGGCTATTTAAAGAAAAACAGGGGCCGTATGATGGAACAAAGGGTGGCATCAAATGACTAAGCTATTGGTGTCGCGTTCCTATAATAGGTGTGCGGATTATTTATGCTCCAATTGGTTCAGTGCCAAACATATCTTCATAAATGCCTTGTGCCTTGATTTTGGCACGCATTATCTGCATTTTGATGGCACTTTCGGTTTTATTCAATACATCGCCAATTTCCTTGATGGACATATCCTCGGTGTATTTCATGTCCAGGATCGCCTTGTCCCCTACTGGCAGCTTGTCCATCACTTTTTCCAAGCGGTTGGTCTCCATTTCCAAAATCACACTGTCGGGGATATTTGCATCGGCTTCTGTGCCCATCCGGCCCATGTCTTCTGTGAAAATCAGGATATTCTTCTTTTTCTTGCGTATCAGGTCAATACAATAATTGTAAGTGATAGAATACACCCAGGTAGAAAAGGAAGATTGTTCGGTGAATTTCGAAAGGTTCAATAATATCTTGATAAACACATCCTGTGTCGCGTCTCGTGCCATTCCATGGTCAGCCAGCATAGAAATGCATTTAGCAAACACTTTGCTTGCATAGCGGCGGTAAAGCTGACTGAAGTATCGCGCGTCCTGCTCTTGCAAATAAAGAGCGATGAGTTGCGAGTCAGAAAGTGTGGCGGAGGTCGAAGTTTTTCTCGTTGCGACTGCAGTCACTTCAGGCGGATTTTAACAGACTAGTGGCAGGGGCACGAAGTCTTTGATAGTTTGGTCAGATTATTTTGAGATGAGACTAGGCGCGACGAAGGATTGTAGCGGGCTCTCCATGACTGAGGCGCAACAAAGTATCAGTTCAAAAGAGTCGAACAAACCGTCA
>JBBQSW010000363.1:0-4086 GCA_038213575.1 Chitinophagales bacterium
TACTCGACACCTATATAATATAGGTGTGTTTAATACAGGAATGCTGCATGGGGGCATCGTTTTAGAGGGTGGGGCACTTGAAAGTGACGGTTTGGGCACCTTGCTAACCACCACGGAGTGTATGCTCTCGCCCAATCGAAACCCCCATCTCCCCAAAGAAGAAATCGAAGCACACCTCAAAAAATGCTTTGGCTTAGAGCGGGTGCTTTGGCTGAATCATGGTTACCTCGCGGGCGATGACACGGATTCACATATTGACACACTCGCGCGATTTTGTTCTCCTGACACGATTGCGTATGTTAAATGCCATGACCGGTCTGACGAGCATTTTGACGCGCTCCAAAAAATGGAGCAAGAACTTCGGCAATTCAAAACCCTTCAGGGCGAAGATTATAACCTCGTGCCCCTTCCATGGCCCGATGCATGCGTTGACGGGGAAGGAAATCGTTTGCCTGCCACTTATGCTAATTTTTTGATTATCAATGGCGCCGTGCTTGTTCCAACCTACAACGTACCACAAGACGCAGCAGCCTTAGCGATCCTATCTGCTATTTTTCCAGATCGCGAGACGATTGGAATTGACTGCCTGCCGCTAATTTTACAACACGGCTCTCTGCATTGTGTTACGATGCAATATCCAGCAAATGTGGTACATGGGTAAATGTGGTCCATTGGAAAAAACTAAGGAATGTAACGCTCATCGTTTATAGTTCATCGTTCTTATGAAAATTGGATTTGTTCAACAAGCTTGCAGTACAGACAAACAAGCCAATATCGAGCAATCGCTCGCAGGTATTGGCGAGTGTGCCGCAAAAGGTGCCCTGTTGGTGGTGCTCCAAGAGCTTCACTGCGGCATCTATTTCTGCCAAGCCGAAGAGACAGGTATGTTTGATCTAGCGGAGCCAATCCCTGGCCCGGATACCGAAGTGTTTGCTGCGGCGGCAAAAAAATATGGCGTAGTATTGGTTACTTCCCTTTTTGAAAAACGGGCACCCGGTCTCTACCATAATACCGCGGTCGTGTTTGAAAAAGATGGCAGTATCGCTGGAAAATACCGCAAAATGCACATTCCAGATGATCCTGCTTACTACGAAAAATTCTATTTCACGCCAGGCGATCTGGGATTTCACCCAATCCAAACCTCCGTGGGCAAGCTCGGGGTGCTTGTCTGCTGGGATCAGTGGTATCCTGAGGCAGCCAGGCTCATGGCATTGGCGGGTGCAGAAGTGCTCATCTATCCTACCGCCATTGGTTGGGAAAGTACGGACGACCCAGAAGAAAAAAGCCGTCAGCATGGGGCTTGGCAGACCATACAGCGTGGCCATGCAGTGGCGAATGGGCTTCCAGTGATCACGGTGAATAGGGTAGGGACAGAGCCCGATTGGACGGGTGTGACGGGCGGTATTCAGTTTTGGGGGCAGAGTTTTGTGGCCGGACCACAAGGGGAAATATTGTTTCAGGCCAGTTCAGATCAAGCGGAAAATGTGGTATTAGACCTTGATAAAAGCCGCACAGAAGCGGTGCGCCGTATCTGGCCCTTCTTCCGAGATAGACGTATTGACTACTATGAAGGGTTGACAAAACGGTATTTGGACTGAAAATTTTACTTACCCCACCCATTCTTACCATTAAATAGGTATGTTCGTCGAAAAAAATTGCGCTTTGAAGACAATTCGGAGCATTTACTATCGGCAAATAGGTGTTCGTAGTACATTTGGGGGATACAATTGCAGAAGGCAACTCTTTAAGCGTGTGTGAGAATCTCCTTTTTCTGTTTGAATGCAAACGGGAATTTTTGAAACTCAAGAAGGGCACAGCTGCTAAAGGAGTAGCAATAGTAGTTCACCAATCCGATCTTTTTACTCATGGCAGCAAAGCGTACGAGAAAACCGCTTGTGTGGGTGTTGTGCCTACACTCTCTTTTGGTTTACAGCCAAACCACTTTTCAAAAAACTTTTGGAGGTCCGGGCAACGAGACCGCTACTTGGGTTGCCCAAGCTGACAATGGTTTTGTGGTTTCTGGCCAGGTCACCAATACCAACGGCAACCAAGATGCATTATTGATCCGAACGGATGCCTCTGGCAATACCATTTGGCAAAAACGTTTTGGTGCATCCCAAGCAGATGCTTTTCATTGCGTAGTGGCTACTCCTGACGGTGGATTTTTAGCTGCAGGTGAAACGCGCAGCTTTGGAACCGGCAATGCCGATATTTTCTTAGTAAAAGTAGATGGCGCAGGTACGGTACTATGGAGCAAAACCATAGGAGATGCCAGCCATAATGATATCGCCCGTGGTATAATTCCAGTTGTGGGTGGTGGTTTTGTGGTATCCGGCCACTCGGTTTTGGTGTCTGATGTGGCCCCGAACTCAGTATTTTTACGCTTGGATCAAAACGGCAACACGATGTGGAGTCGTACTTACACAACCGGGATAGGCAACCTTCTGCTTTCCAATTACATTGACGAAAACGTTGTGTATGCCAGTGGCGGCGCGGATGGCGAAGCTGCTTTTGTACGCATTGACTTAAACTCGGGCAACTTATTAAGCACTAAAATCTACGCAGGCAGCGGGTCAGAGGCGCTATATTATCAACAACCAACTCAGGACGGCAACCTCGTGATTGCCGACCATACTTGGTCTGCAGCAACGGGAACGGATGTTGAGCTTTGGGTGCAAAAAATCAACAAAACATCGGGCCAGGTCATTTGGTCAAAAGTTTATTTCCGGGCGAACGACAATATTCGTGGCCGAATTGAAAAGGTGAACGACGGGGGCTTCTTGCTGGTGCCATACGATAGCAACAATGCCACCCAGGCAGATGCTTTGCTTGCCAAGATTGATGCCAACGGCAGTTTAATATGGTCATATAATTATGGAGGAGCTGCTGCTGACCGGTTGATGAAGGCTGTGCAAACCTCCGATGGAGGCTTTATGGCCGTAGGAGATACGCGCAGCAACAGTGCAAACGGCAACAGCGACATTCTGCTCTTGAAGACAGATGCGAACGGACTTGTTGAGGGTAGTTGCCCTAAAAATGCAAATATTCAAACATTAAATTTTACAACGAATAACCTTATACTGGATTCTGGTGAATCCACCTGGAACCAGTCCGCTTCGCTGACTACCGCACCACTCCCACTAAACTTGTTGAGCCAAGGGTTTAGCCCAAATGCCGCTCCTGTCATAGCACAAACTATTCCGCTTTGCCCAAATAAATCTATCAATATTGGCGGAGTAAAGCACTTTGCTCCAAAACAGGTTGTGGATACGGTTGAAAGCTTCATTGGATGCGACACGATATTTAATTACAACTTAACACTCGCTCCTTTTAATTCAGACATTCGGGTGATCGGGTTGTGTGCCGATGAGACTTTTACTTTTAAAGGGCTTCAGTATGCTGCCGGGATCACTTTGCTCGACACAGTGGCTTCTACAACAGGTAGTTGCGACACTGTTTATTCCATTGTGCTAAAAGCTTGGGCGCAACCCACCGCAGCACAAACCATTGCGTTCTGCTCTGGAGAATCGGTTATGATTGGTGGGCAGCTTTATTCACAAGCGGGAACTGTACAGGCCAGTGTTCCATCCACATCGGGTGGATGCGACACCTTGATAACCTATACTTTGGAGGAACGCCCACAGCCTACCCGTGCTACAAATATTGCTTTTTGCCCGGGAGAAGCGGTCATTATTGGGGGGAATTCGTACGATCATTCTGGGATGGTCGTCGTTAATATTCCATCCGTCACTAGTGGCTGTGATACCATTGTAACCTACACCTTGGAGTTTAGCCCGCAGCCCACCCGTACTGAAACGCGTGGTCTTTGTCCCGGCGAATCGGTGACGATTGCAGGACAAACCTATAATCAGCCAGGTACAGTGATCGCAAATCTTACTTCCGTAACAGGTGGTTGTGACACGATTGCGACCTACACCTTGGAGCTTCGCCCGCAGCCTACCCGCACTGAAATCTGGGGCTTCTGCCCAGGTGAATGGGTTACAATTGCAGGACAAACCTATAATCAGCCGGGCACAGTAATAGCAAACCTTGCCTCCACAACAGGTGGCTGCGATACCATCGTTA
>JBBQSW010000364.1:0-4069 GCA_038213575.1 Chitinophagales bacterium
GAGCATGGGCTGTTTCAAAAGCAGTATGAATTTTTTGGCCAAAAATAGGGACTTGGCAGCAAGCAGCAACCATGCTGTTCGTTGCCAAATGCAGAAGTCAAAAATATCCATAGAACACTTTGCTGAAAAAATCTTGGGCAAAAGTGCCCACTCCAGCCTACCGCGACAACCCCTAAACCGGTGGTTTTCAAAAACTCACCACCCTCCCCCCTTTCCGGGGTACGAGTTCCCCCCTTTAGCCGTCATAGCCGGGATTTTGTTCAATTCCCCCTTTTCAGGGTTTTCGACGCAGATGGTAGCCCGGACTTTTGTGCCATGATTTATTGTTCACCAATCAAAAATTTTGTCATGAAAAATTCAATCAATCTTTATCTGTTCCTTGCCCTTGTGGCCATTTCCAACCTCTATGCGGAATGTTCGCCTGAGCCTATGGATCCGCCCGCCGACGATCTCGTGGGCAAATGGGAGTCCTATTACTTCGAAAGCAACAGCAATGATGTGACCCAACAATACCAAATGACCCTCCAATTCGATGACCAGGGCCAATGTGTGCAAACACTCGTGAAGCCCGGCGCAACCCTCAGTTCCACGCTGCAATACGCCAAAAACCCTGATGGAACTGCCGTGACCATTGGTTCTGCCAATCTATTTATTGACAAAAACGATGGCTCAAGTATTCGGCTTCGATATCTTAATGGCGCACAACCCGCAGGTTTTATCGAGCCTTGGACGGCTGATTTTTTGAGGATAGAATAAGAATGTGATGCCCCTGAAAAACTTTATTAGACCACAAAGTACACATAGTACAATAGTGATTTTGTAACGAAAACTATGTGTGCTACGTATACTTTGTGGTTGCCAAATTCAAACATCAAAATCAAACAGTCATGAAAATCCAACACATTTCCCTGTTTTTCAGCCTTTTGGCAGTAGCAATTTTTTCACTGCCCAGTTGCCGTACCCATGGCCCCGCCTTTTCTGCCAACGCCAACCCCTATATGGCCAAGCCTGTTTACCGGGGTGAAAACGAAGGGGCATTTTATCTCTCTGGCCGCATCAATCATGGCTATGAATATTATGAGGGCGAACGCAATGTAGGCGCGGAGTTGTCGGGCCACGTCGCTTATGCCGCAGAGTATTTATACATCGTGGGCGGATTTTTTGGCTACTGGGGCAAATACGATGTGAATGGCGCGGTAAGCCCTGGTACAGGCGGTGGAAAACAGCCATTCAACGGTGGAGGTGTGCGGGCCGAATTGGGCGGACGCATTCCGCTCGAAAGCAATTTCGATGTGCTGCTGGGTATCAGTGGTGAGATGTTTGGAGAAGGTGGAGAGTATGCGGAGAACAGCAGTGATGCCTTGGCTGATATATTTTCCCTTGGCTTGACCCGCGTCCACCTCAACATAGCGCCTGCAATAGACCTTCGTTTGGCACCGTCCGCCAAATGGGACATTGGGCTGCGGTATAGCTTGGATTCTTACATCTCGTTCACTGACCTCTATGAAACCGACCAGAACGACAGTTACCTCCATCGCCTCACCTTGCACGCTACGCTAGATCGGGTGACAGCCTACGGTCAAATGGGCTTTACGCCCGACAATCAGCGTGTGTTCAGCCTCGGTTTGGCTTACGGTATTCCGTTCAAAAAGAAGGGAAAAGGATAGAGGCCGATCACAGTCGAATAATCTACGGGGACTAAAGGCTTCACTATCTTGACGGTGCACAACCCGCAGGTTTTATAGAGCCTTGGACTGCTGATTCTTTGAGGATCGAATAAGGAGGTGTGCTGCCACTAATTGCACGATTTTGCACTAATTCAGGTACCAGAACCTTTAATCCGTGCAATTAGTGGCTACTTTCTAAACCTACACTTTTTCAAAATTAAACAGTCATGAAAAATTCAACTTTGACCCTGTTGCTCTTTGCAATGACCTTGGTTGCAACGGCCCAAAGCCCTTATAAATTTACCCGCCCTTATGGCGCCGTGCAAACTGATATCAACCGGGGATACAAAATCATCCCTACTCAAGACGGCAACTATGTCGTGGCCGGAGCATGGAACGGACAGGGCTATCTTTTGAAATTGAATTGCAAAGGCGATTCCATAGATCGAAAAACCTATACCGCAGTAGTAGGCGGCAATTCTACCATAACTGACGTGCTTGAACTTCCCAACGGCGACCTTTTGGTGGGGGGGCATTGCGACCATTGTGTGGCGGGCGACACGACCGGCAAGGTGCTGTTGTTCCAGACCGATGCGGCACTCAATTACAAGCCTACCGTCGGCGTGAAAAAGTTTCTGCCGCCCGTGACAGGCCCCTTGATGACCACCGGCCAAGCACTTCCAGAGACCAAATTAGCAGTAGCCAGCGATGGATACTATGTGCTTTCCATCACCCAATGCCTTTCGGATGACACGCCAAGTTTTGGCTGCTGGAATGAAGAAGACAGTTATATCTCCAAATTGGACAATGCGCTCAATATCCAATGGCAAAAACTGCTCAATTACAAAAACCAGTATATCTTTCACACCGAGAACGCTCCGCAAATACAGGTCAGTTCTAACAGCCTTTATATTAGCCGTTGGGGAAACCATATTTTGGGAGGATTTGTAGGGCAGCACGATTCGAGCGCGGTGCAAAAAACAGATTTGAACGGCAATCCATTGATTTCCAAATCTTTCAGAGGCAATATCCGCAGTACAGTTTTGAACCCAACAGGCACCGTGCTGACCTGTGTGGGCGATATAGATACCATTGCCTGGTTTATGAATTTGGATGCCAACACACTGGATGTCCTCAACTCAAGCCTCCTGACCGAAACAAACAGGACACAGGCCGTCGCAGTGCAATACAGCTCGGGTGGCCACCTGCTCGTGGGTACCAAGCACTGGCGACAATCTTCTGTTCAATCAAGGATCCAGCGGATGCAAAGCGACTTCACAGTACTGAGTGTTGACACAATCCCCAACCCCGATAACATTACAAACATGAGCATCACCAGCGTTTGGCCAACCAATGCGGAGGGCAGTCGCTTGGTGTCTTGTGGTATCCGGGGCTTTTACAACCGCAGTTTCTTTCACGCCCTAAGCGATTGTCCGCCCTTTAATCTCGCCCTGGCAAATGTAAGCCCGGCCACCTGCAATGGTTTTTCCAACGGCTCGGTCACGCTTTCTGTTGGTAACGGGTATGGATCCTTTCAATATCGCCGGGACAATGGCTCGTGGCAGAATGGCAACACATTCAACAACTTAACTGCCGGAACCTACACTTTTTATGCCCGGGACGGCAACGGAAACATACTTTTCCTCCCTGCAACTATTACGCAACCGCCTGCATTAACGGTCACTGCTTCTGTAAGTTTGAATGGTCTTGCTGTCGCATTTGACAACCTTTCGGCAAACGCAGATTCTTACCTCTGGAACTTTGGCGACGGACAAAGCAGTACAGAAGAATTCCCCACGCATGTTTATGCAGCCTCAGGGACTTATACCGTGACGCTGACGGGCACGAATGTTTGCGGTTCTGTCACATTTTCAATGGTAGTGACGGTGATTTCTGTGGGCACGAACGCCCCTGAATGGCTCACAGATTTCAGATTGTTCCCCAATCCAAGCAAAGGTTTTTTTAGGGTGGAAATGAAAGGCAATTGGTCGGGCGAAATCGAGTTCACCTTCTTCAGTGCTAGCGGACAAATGATTTTTGCTGAAACCATTTTACCACAAACAGAGTCAATCGCCCAGCAATTCGATCTGGGGAAGGTGCCGTCGGGCATTTACTGGATGCGCATTCGCACAAGGGGTGATTCGTGGATGCAAAAGATGGTGGTAGCGCGGTAAATCCGTTAGAGCAGTGACACTTTTGAAAAAGTGTCACTGCTCTACACAATTCCATTCACAAAGAAAGTGAAAGGGTGAAAATGCACGAAGCTGTTCGAAGAAAGGTACTTTTGTTCAATCCCGGAAGGACCTCAAACAGCCTTAGGAACGCGGCACCAATAACTTAGTCATTTTATGCCACCCTTTGTTCCATCATACGGCCCCTATTTTTCTTTAAATAGCCCCACT
>JBBQSW010000365.1:0-4056 GCA_038213575.1 Chitinophagales bacterium
TTCCGGCAAACCAGCCTGTTTCCTTTGCCCCATGCGATACCCGGATGATAACCAGCATCAGAATAAACGTGAGGACAATTTCCAGCACGAAAGACTGCCAGTCAGTCCCTGCTGGAATCGTTGCGCCTAAGTTTTGGGATCTCGGAAAAAGGGAACGAAGCAGGAGGCTCGCCACAAATGCTCCTGCGAATTGACTGCCAAGAAAGGGCAACACGGCATTGGTCGGGAACAGCCGCAAGGCCCAAAAGCCAATAGTGACTGCGGGATTCAAGTGCGCACCCGATACTTCCCCAAAGGTGTAAATCATGGCCAGCACGATCAGTCCAAAAGTGATGGCGATGCCGACGTGCGTCACTGTACCGCCGCTTACTTCGTTGATGACAATCGCCCCCGTTCCGCAAAAAACGAGGGCAAATGTGCCGATTGCTTCTGCAATGTATTTTTTCATCATGTGTTCAGCGCAATTTTCATAACCGCCGATGAGGAAGGACACAATTCTCTAAACTGTTCGGTTTCAAGGACTTCAATGGGCACATCGCCTCGATCAACTTGCCGAAAACCATTTTTTTCAAAATATTGCTCCGCAGTATTGGTAATCAGAAAGACTTCCTGAACCTCGTGCGACCGGGCAAAATCAAGTGCGGCAGAAAAAAGGCGTTGCCCGAGTTGATGGTTTCGGTGCGTTTCGGCGACGGCCACCGAACGCAAAAGGCCATAGCTTCCCAGCAATTCCATGCCTGCTGAGCCGACTATTTGCTCCCCATCAAACGCAAGTGTAAAGCCGGATAGCTCGGAGGGCAGATCGCTGGTAGGCAGATTGACCTTTTGTAAAAAATCAATCAAAACAGGTGCTTGGGCTGGGATGGAGTTTTTTAAAATGGTGGACATGATTAGATAATCTAGAAAATCAAAAAACTGCGTAGCAGTGACATTCTGGTAGCCCGCAAGGGCGTTTTGGGATTATGAACCGCGTAGCGGTGACATTTTGGCGGCGTAATAATGCCACCGCTACGCGGTTCACAAAAAAACACAACGCTGGGGCTACCAGAATGTCGCCGCTATGCGGCTTCATAAATTAACAACACCCACTCCCCGGCGCGCAACATGCTTTGCCCGCTTCGGCAGCCAAATTGCGCATTTCGACTTTGCGTTTTTCGGCCTGGGCGGTCTTGTTCGCCGGATCGCCCCCTGGTTTTTCAGCGTAGGCAGTGACGCTAAAAATCCCTGTTTTAGAAGCCACAAAGGCTTTCAGTTCTTCCGCAGACAAGTACTCAAGCAGTATATCATCTGGAATCAAGATTGGTTTTTGCTTTTGCACTTTCAGGTTTTCAAAACCGGTTTGGCGAATAAGATCGAGGTAATCATCCATTTGAATCGCCCCCGAAACACAACCCGCATACATTTCGGCGGCGTTGCGCAGCGCATCAGGCAATTGGCCTACCAGCACGATGTCGGAGATGCTGAAATGCCCGCTTGGGCGCAAAACGCGCATGATTTCATCAAAAACCTTGGGTTTGTTCGGCACCAGATTCAGTACACAATTGCTCACCACCACGTCCACCGAATGATCCGAGACGGGCAAATCTTCGATGTCGCCCTGACGGAATTCAACGTTGTGGAAATTCAGCTTTTCAGCGTTTTCACGCGCCCGGCGAATCATAGTCGGGGTGAAGTCTACCCCAATGACCTTGCCCGTGGCGCCTGTTTCAGCACGCGCTACGAAGGCATCGTTGCCAGCGCCAGAGCCAAGGTCTAGCACGGTATCGCCCGATTGAATATGGGCAAATTGGGTGGGCAGGCCACAACCTAATCCCAAGTCGGCATCGGGGTTGTAGCCTTCGAGCTCGGTGTAGGAATCGGCCATGATGGTGTAAGTGCCGGGCGTGCCGACCCCACAACAGGAGGCTTCGTTGCAGCCCTTGTCTTGCAGGGCGATTTCCGAGTATTTTTCCCGGACGACGGTTTTGATCTGTTCAGCAGTTTGCATAGAATGTTGAGAGGGTTGAGGGTTTAGAGGGTTGAGGGTTTAGGGGGTTGAGGGTTTAGGGTTTAGGGGGTTTAGGGTTGAGGGGGTTTAGGGTTTAGAGGGTTTAGAGGGTTTAGGGTTGAGGGGATTTATCGTAAAAATACGATAGTTTTGAGCAAAAAAATTGCAAAAGCAGTTCAGCAACATTGCTGGCCAGCGGTGTTCACAAAAAAGGACTTCAGCATTTGCTCAAATTTTTGAAAGGTTGCCCGGTTGATGCAGTAGCAGGATTTTACTCCGTCCACGGTACCTTGTATCAGTCCGGCTTGTTGCAGTTCTTTGAGGTGCTGCGACACGGTACTTTGTGCCAAAGGCAAGACTTCCACGATTTCGCCACAAATGCAGGTGTTTCGTTTTGCCAATTCTTTCAAGATTGCAATACGCGCCGGGTGTGCGAGTGCTTTAGCGAGTTCAGCGAGTTCTTGCTCGTCTTGTCCGAAAGCTTCTTTTTTATGGGTGGCCATGTTTGGGTTGATTAATATTCATCGCAAAAATACGATGAATATGGAAAGCGCCAAATTTTTGGGAAAATATTTATCGTAATTTTACGATAATGCAATAATTCTCACATTATTCAACATTCATCATTTCCCAATGCCCGCATCATCGCCTCGACCTTCACCATGCACTCCTCATACTCTTGTTCAGGCACCGAGTCGAACACAATCGCTCCGCCTACCTGCGCAGAAATATAGCCCGTGGCGGCGTTGTACAAAATGCTGCGAATCACCACGTTGAAATCAAAATCACCATCAGGCGCAAAATAACCCACCGCCCCGGAATACAATCCGCGACGAGTCTGTTCATAACGTTCAATGAGTTCCATGGCCATCACCTTGGGCGCTCCGGTCATGCTCCCCATGGGAAAAGCGTCGCGCAAGGCATCCAGTTCGGATATTTCAGTCGGCAACACACCGCTAACAGTAGAAATCATTTGATGCACCGTGGCAAACGAATAAATCGCGCAAAGTTCCTCCACGACGACCGAGCCGGGCAGACAGTTTCTGGAAAAATCATTGCGAACCAGATCCACAATCATTATATTTTCAGCACGATCCTTTTCGCTAAGGGCAAGTTCATGTCGAATTTGCTCGTCTTCTACTTCGGTTTTTCCCCGACGACGGGTGCCTTTTATGGGCTGTGTAATTAGCTTTTGACTCGTTTTTTTAAGAAAACGTTCCGGGCTTGCAGAAAGTAAATATCGATCGCGCCAGCGCAGAAAAGTTGAAAAAGGCGCTTTGCCAATCTCGTTCAAGCGTTCAAAAACCGCTACCGGTTCGAGCCTTGCGTTTTCTGCAAAGAACTCCTGGCAAAAATTCATCTCGTACACGTCGCCGCCGCTGATGTGCTGGCGAATCGCTTCCACGGTTTGCAGGTATTCTTGTTTGGGTATGCGGGGTTGAAGTTTAATTTTTTCATTTTCCTTTTTGCTGGGTTTGCATTTCGCGGTTTTTATTGCTTCGAATACTGCTTTAGGCGCTTCTGACAACGTTTGTATTTCGAGCAGGTACGAAACCTGTGAGGTTTCTAAAAACCTCACAGGTTTAATGCTCACCACGGTTCCTGGTCGAAAAAAGCCCATATCAGGCATCCCAATCCCATCAAAATTTTGACTGGAAAGTTGCTCCACCTCGTTTTTCAAATCGTAGCCAAAGAACCCGAACAGCCAGTTACTACTTTTGTCATCCTGCAGGGAGCGAAGCTGCTTGAAAGCATTCCCCGCCTTGGCTTCCAGCACCTCTACAGCATCGGCTGCAGCGAGGCACTCCAATGGTAGCACGGCATTTATGCCGTCGGGAAAAGCGCCGTTTACGGCGCTGCTTTCCGTCCGCTGAGAAGTAAATGCCTCTTGTCCCGACGGCATAAATGCCGTGCTACCAAGCCCGTTGCTATCCAAATACACCCCCAATTCATACCCAGCCGCCCAATAAAGCAGTTGTTTTTTCCAAAAAACAAGATCCTCAATCGGAAAGGTGGCCGTGTGGCGCATCAGGAGATCAATGCTAAAAATTCGGAAAGAATCATGGCGG
>JBBQSW010000366.1:0-4031 GCA_038213575.1 Chitinophagales bacterium
CAGCATTGAGCCGCGCAATCAGAGCAAACACGATGCGCTGCAGTTCCGACCCTTCCGGGAGTTGGGCCAGGAGCGCGTTGAGTGCCTCGGGGAGTTGATTTTCCCGGATTTGCGCTTCAAGACTCTGGCGCAATTCGGCAAGCGGTTGGCTAAGCGGCATGATTGTTTGGTTTGGGTAAAAATTAACTTGGAAAATAGAGCCTGTTCAGAAAAAAGGTCGGAGCGATGATTCCAAAGGCAAATGTATCGTGTGAATTCTATTTACGGGATCAAAAACCTTCTATGATATATGGAATGAGGGGAGCGATACAAAAAATGCCATTGTGTCACTTAAAAACAAAAACAAATGCCATTGTGTCACCCTGTTTTTTCGAAAAAATGCCAAAACGAGCGTTTTTAGCAAATGGTACAAGGATTGAATAAGGAGTAATGTCTGCCCAACGGTAGACAAGTCGGCCACAGAAATAGCATCGCAAGTTTCTTGCTGACAAACAATCTCAACCTTCACCATCAAAATTTTGTAAAAAAATGACAGGCATTGTTAAAGTTCAACCCTTCCCTGCAACCAAATTCTTCACCAACGGTTTTTTTGATGAACTGCTCAACCGGGGTATCGGCGAGTTCGTAGGCAACGACGCTCAACTCAGCCATCCGGCAGTAAATGTGACAGAGACCGGGGATGCCTTCAAAGTAGCATTGGCTGCTCCAGGCTTTGAAAAACAACATTTTGCACTCAATGTCGAAAACGGGCATCTGATCGTTACGGCAAAGCGCGAAGAAAAAACAGAAGAGGGTTCCGCCGATAAAAGTCGTTTCCTCCGCCGTGAATTTCGATACGAATCTTTCAAACGTTCGTTTAAATTGCCGACCACAGTGAACCAAGATGCGATTGCAGCTGTTTATGAAAATGGTATCTTAAATATCGAACTTCCTAAAAAGGAAGAGGCCAAGCCGGTGATGAAAAGCATCCAAGTCGGTTAAGCCACCCAAAAAGAGTTTTCATAAGGTTAGTTAATAGGGTTTTAGGTGTTTTCATGGAGCCGGGGCAGCAATGTCTCGGCTCTTTTTGTACCATATTTACACCGCTACGCGGTTCTTATTCCAACCCGCCCATTCGGGCTACTATAATGGCACCGCTATGCGGTTTGGATTGGGTAGCTGGAAGGAAGAAATTCACTTTAATATAGACTGATCTCGCGAACTTTGCGGCTCATGAATTCAAGCATTGTCATGCCGCTCTACGAACAAATACAGGAAGCCGCAGCCTTTATTCACAGTCGTACCGATTTTAAACCTCAAACTGGTATTGTGCTCGGCACAGGACTGGGAAATTTGACGGACGACCTTTGCGTCGAAGCTGAAATCAATTACCAAGACATTCCGCATTTTGCCCAAAGCACCGTGGAAAGCCACAAGGGGAAGCTGATTTTTGGCCATCTCGGCAAGCACCCGGTCGTCGTCATGGCCGGGCGTTTTCACTGGTACGAAGGCTGGACGATGGAGCAGGTAACCTTCCCCATTCGAGTCCTAAAAGCCCTTGGTATTGAACGCATTGTCATCACCAATGTCTCCGGCGGCGTAAACCCTCATTTTCGCGCAGGCGACCTCGTGGTGGTAAGCGACCACATCAATCTGCTTCCCGAAAACCCTTTGCGGGGCGCCAACGACGAACGCCTCGGCCCACGTTTCCCCGACATGCTGCATACTTACGATGAGGTTTTGCGCTGTCGGGCTATGGAAATCGCCAAAACGTATGGTATCCGGGCTTTCGAAGGGGTCTATTCGGCCTTGTCCGGCCCCAATCTTGAAACACCGGCAGAATATTCAATGCTGCGCAGCCTCGGGAGCGATTGCACGGGCATGTCGTCCATCCCGGAAGTACTGGTAGCAAGACATAGCGGATTGCCCGTTTTGATGATTTCGCTGGTCAGTAATGTCTCTTTTCCGCGCTCGGCCATTCGGGTCACTACGCTGGAAGATGTTATTTCTACTGCACAAGCCGCAGAACCAAAGATGCGGTTACTCATTCGCAAATTGCTTGCCTACCTTTGAGCCGCTAAACTTCTCTTGCTCACACCCGTTCCTGAATTAACATCATGATCAAAATACTCGCCAACGACGGCATCCATCCCGACGGCCTCTTACTCCTTGAGGAAGCTTCTTATCAAGTCAGTGAAGAAAAAATCGCACAAGAAGATCTCCCTTCCGGCATTGCCGATTACGATGTGCTCATCGTGCGCAGTGCTACCAAGGTGACCAAGGCCGTGATTGACGGCGCCAAAAAATTGAAGATTATCGGGCGCGGTGGAGTTGGCCTTGACAATATTGACGTGGAATACGCCCAAAGCAAGGGCATTCAGGTGTTCAATACACCACAAGCATCGTCGCGTGCAGTGGCAGAATTGGCCACGGCCCATATCTTCACCCTCGCCCGGATGCTTCAGAGAAGCAACCGCGAACTAGCGGTGGGCGGAGATTTCAAAAAACTCAAAAAAGATGCTGAGTCAGGCTTCCAAATCAAAGGAAAAACCCTGGGCATCGTAGGCTTTGGGCGCATTGGGCAGGAACTCGCCAAAATTGCGCTTGGCCTCGGGATGCGGGTGCGGGCACACGACCCCTTTGTGAGCGAAGCCGAAATCGGCATTCAACTTGGCGAGCAACAAGACCTAAAACTTGGACTTACCATCTCTACCGAGTCCTTGGAAAAGGTGTTGCGCGAATCTGACATCCTAAGTTTTCACATTCCAGGTATTGGCAAACCACTCCTCGGTGCTGCCGAACTGGAAAAATTGAAAACGGGCGCAATCCTTATCAATACGGCACGCGGCGGGGTGATTGACGAAATGGCTTTGCTTGCAGCTTTGAATTCAGGAAAAATTGGCGGTGCAGGTCTCGATGTTTTTGAAAATGAGCCAACACCTATGGAAGCGCTGCTCCGCCACCCCAAAGTTTCCTGTAGCCCGCATATTGGCGCCAGCACGATGGAGGCCCAGGCTTATATCGGCATGGAATTGGCGGACAAGATTATCTCGTTTTTTGGGGACGATAAATAGCGCAACTTGGGGATAAACTGTTACTGCTATGCGTCTTTCAATTCAAAAACCACCGGCTTCGACGGGCTTGCATCCAAATCCAAGGAAGTAGTTTGAAGATTTAACAGGTAAAGCCCGTCACGCACCGAATTGGGCACAAACACCATTTCGGTAATGGTAGCCTGGCTGCGCGTCGCGTGGGGGTATTGCCAAAAAGCGCGGTGTGCAAGCAGTTGTCCGCCGTCTTCTTCCCGATCCACAGAAGGCAAATCGAGCAGCAGGTGTTGTACCCCGCACTTCACTAAAAATCCCACTGCCCCGTGGTGCAGGTAAGGCGGGTTTGAGCCAGAATAATTTTGGCGAAGTTTCAGGTCTTCGTTCGGTAGCGTCCTGATAATCAAAGCCTCTGCCTCATTTTCTGAAAAAATTTCCTCCATCTGATCCCGAAAGATTACCCGATCTCCCTCCTCCGTCCGGCGGGGGTAGAGGCTGACGATTTTTGTCAAAAAATGGGATTCCAACAAGCATTCGCGCAGCACAAAACGCTCCCGAGCAATGTGACCCACACATTCAGTATGGGTGCCGTTGCCGTGCGGGTTGAGCCGGACGTTGAAAAAATTGACTAACCCACCTTCTGCTGTACTTCCTACAAAATCGCCCGCCCGAACGGGGGTGAATTCCGGTATCGGCGCCCAAAAAAAGTTCGGGTTTTCCGCGCCGTCGCGCAAGGGAATGGAGAGGTCAATGGGTTTGGACAGGTTGGCGGAGAATGCACGGCCAGTGTGGGTGAAGGAAATCAGCATGGGTTACTTTCTTGCGTCAATTAGAGCGTCAAATATTTAAAAATCCGTGTCCCATCCGTGGCATCCGTGTTCCGCTACGCGCGAGAATGAAACACGGATGCCACGGATGAGACACGGATTTTGGGATCACACGTGCAAGGCCCGATTCCCCGTGGCCGCCAAACAGGCTTCCTTGATGGCCTCCGTGTAAGTAGGG
>JBBQSW010000367.1:0-3966 GCA_038213575.1 Chitinophagales bacterium
CGCTTCGAGCGGCACAATCCAGGCGGAGATGCTGGAGCCGAAGTTTTTGCCCAAAAACGGGCCCAGTGGCACATATTCCCAGCGCTGTATGTCGCGCGCGCTCCAGTCGTTGAAGAGCACAAGACCGAAGATGTGCTCTTCAGCGTTTTCCACTGTGATGGGTTCGCCGAGGCTGCTTTCTTTTCCAATCACGAAGGCCATTTCCAGTTCAAAATCCAGTTGCCGCGAAGGGGCGTAAATGGGCGTGTCGGCCTCGCCACCAGGCACTAAAATTTGTCCGCTGGGACGGCGGATCGGAGTCCCACTCACCACAATGGACGATGCCCGACCATGATAACCGATTGGCATCCAACGCCAATTGGGCAACAGTGGATTGTCGGGGCGGAACATTTTTCCTACATTGGTGGCGTGTTCGATGCTACTGTAAAAATCGGTGTAGTTCGGTACCTGGATAGGCATCAGCAGGGTGGCAGATTCCCGGTCTGCGAGGATGTTCAGGGCGTTTTCCGGGGTTTCTGAAAGTTCGAGCCAGTTGCGGACTTTTCGCCGGATGCCGTTTGTGATGGGTTTTCCGAGCGCGATAAAATCGTTGAGGGTGGCTTGCGCGAATATTTTTTTGAAAAAACGGCGTTTGCCAAATAGTCCTGCATCTGCGGCGGCTTCCAAATCTATGATGTGGCTACCGATGGCCATACCAGCGCGAGGGCGATTATCGCCCGTGTGGAAGATACCGAAAGGAAGATTTTGG
Source organism: Chitinophagales bacterium (assembly GCA_038213575.1). Lineage (GTDB taxonomy): Bacteria > Bacteroidota > Bacteroidia > Chitinophagales > Saprospiraceae > M3007. Next base: position 749 of record JBBQSW010000367.1, read on the forward strand.
AGGGAGAAGTCGGAGTCGGGGGAGATGTGGAGCCAGGACATGGGTGGATTGGTGATTGGTGATTGGTGGATTGGTGATTGGTGATTGGTGATTGGTGGATTCGTGATTGGTGATTAGAAAGATCTAAACTTTTATGGTCAGTACTTGCCTAGAACCAGCCAGTGGGCCGCCTAGAACTTCCAATTGCCCGCAAAGGTCGAAAATTTGGCGGAAGTGGCTTAAAATTGCGGCTTGAAATACTGACGCAGGATTTTTCTTGATTCAGCATTTCTTAAAAGCGCTTTTTTCATTGAGAACCGATGAACGATTACGCACTATAAATGTTGATTTTTTGATGCTTTTTCACCTGAGCCAATTAGACCGCGTTGCACTGGCGAAACAAGTCGCCCAATCCTCGATTCCACGAATCCATTTTCATGAAGAACACTTTTTTTGAAACCTTAAAAACCCCTTTCCTCGGTCCGGAAGGTGCTACCGTGCGCAAACGTTCGTTCCGCAGCGTGATGCTGTATGCCATGGCGTACCCATTTAGCACGGGCATCGTAATCTATGCTGGCCTGATGACTTTTTCGATGGTTTTAACCAATATAACGGGTTTTTTGCCACAGATCGCCAAGGATTTGTACGAGGGGCAACTGAATACCGCCGGCTCGATTTTCCTGTGGCTGTTCGCGTTTTTCCTGGGCGGTTTTTTTGCAGGCTGGTGTTCAGAACGTGAAAAACTGCTCAAGTCGCGATACCTGCACCTGGTGCCTTTGCTGACGGTGGTGTTGATCTATTCCGGCATCGGAATTTCAGGCCAAAAAACCGAAAATCTTCATCCAGTGGCCTTTCCAAGTATGATACTGTTCACCATCGGTATACTCAATGCCATGGTAAGCCTCACTACCTCTTCGCTTATCAAAGCAAGCCAGATGACGGGGATCGTGGTCGAATTGGGCGTGGATGTGGCCGAGCTTTTTCATTCTGAAGGGGAAAAACATCGGCTCATACGGCGGGAGGCTTGGCTTCGGATCGTGGTGATGTGCAGTTTTATCGGCGGGGCTATGCTGAGCGTGGCGTTTTTTCCAAGCATAGGCACCAAAGTATTTTATGTTCCTTCGGCCATTGTGGCAGGAGTAATGTTGTATGATATTTGGAGGTTTTGAGCAGCGACTGACCTGATTGCTTTCAATCTATTTTTTTTAAAACAATGGATGCTCAAACGAACAATGACTGGCGAAAACTCACGGCTGTTTTATACCGTAAGCCCATGGATTCCAAAATTTTAGGCTCCGTAGAATTTGATGTGACCGAGGTAGAGAAATTTGTGAAGAACCATCGGAAGAATGGCCTAAAAATCACCCTAACTCATGTGTTTTTGCTGGCATTGGCCAGGGGTGTAAAGCAGGCTGCTCCTGAAATCAACTGCTATGTGAAACGTGGAAAAATCGTCCAACGCGACCATGTAGACGTCTCCTTGTCTGTACTGGCCCAAGGCGGGCAAATGACTTCTGTCAAAATTGCCGCCGCGGAAAACCTGACGCTTTCAGAGCTTTTCCACAGCATACACTCGGAAATTCAGGCCGCCAGGAAAGGACAAGGCAAACACCTCCGGAGTGCGAAAAACCTTTTGATTCAGATTCCCTGGCCATTGCGGCAGTGGCTATCCAACCTAGTTCGGTGGTTGACCATTGATTGTGGTCTTTCAATCCCGTTTTTAGGCGTATCGCCCGATAGTTTCGGGTCATTTATGCTTTCGAACCTCGGCAGTATTGGGCTGGACGTTGGCTATGCTGCCCTGGCGCCTTTTTCCAATGTAGCCATGGTGGTTACGCAAGGCAACGTAACCGATAAAGCCATGGTAGTAGACGGGGTGGTTTTACCAAGACGCGCCATCACAATCAGCGCCGCATTGGATCATCGCGTGGTGGATGCGGCACAAATTGGTCGGCTGTTCAATTTCTTGCGCCGGGTAATAAAAAACCCGGCGGTTTTGGAGGAGCGTCCGGAGTAGGGTTGATTGGGTTTGATCAAATTCTGAGCCATTTAAACCAGCAAATCCACAATCACGAAAGTTCCGAAAAGCAGGCTGGCAATACCATTGGTGGTAAAAAACGCGAGGTTCACCCGGCTGAGATCGTTGGGTTTTACCAATAGGTGTTGGTAGACCAACAAAATCAGGAAAATGCCCGTGCCGGTCCAGAGCAGCCAACCTGTTTGGGGGGCCGCCGACGCGAGGTGCCTGGCCGCCAATACCATTAAAACGGCGGTGCCAAGATGCATCCATTCCGAGATTCGGAGTGCTTGGCTTTTTCCAAAAAAAGTGGGCATGGAGTACAATCTTTGTGAGCGGTCGAAATCCTCGTCTTGCAGTGCGTAGATGATGTCAAATCCCGCCACCCAAAGCAGCACAGCCATCCCATAAAATATTGGTAACCAGTCAAAATATCCCGTAACTGCCAAATATGCGCCTACTGGGGCGAGACTCAATCCGAGACCCAACACCAGATGGCAAAGCCAGGTAAAACGTTTGGTGTAACTATAGCCCAGCACAACCGCCAAGGCAACTGGCGAGAGCCAAAAACAAAGTGGATTAATAAACCATGCGGCGCCGATGAACAATAGGCAGTTGGCCACCACAAATGCCAGCGCTGCCTTGGGGCTAATGAGCCCTGCCGGGATTTCCCGGACTTTGGTGCGTGGGTTTACGGCGTCAATGTCACGGTCGAGCCAGCGATTGAAGGCCATGGCCGCGCTGCGGGCGAATACCATGCAAAGCACCACAAGCAAGAGTTTTTGCCAACTGAGTTCGCCTCCCGCAACGGTGGAGCCGACAAAAAAGCCGACCAGCGCAAACGGCATGGCAAAGATGGTATGGCTGAATTTTACGAGCGAAAGGAAGTTTTTCATCGGTGGCAAAGATGCGGAGGCTTCCATAAATTTTTGAGGAGAAATATTGGGTTAGGAACGGGTGAATAACAACCTCACGATTTGAAAAGATGCAACACGCTAACATTGTTACCTTTGCGCAGCAAAACTTTGTTTACAAAAACTTCAAAGTTCCAACATCAATACTTTACTATTCAATGGGTAAGATTCACGCTGCAATAACTGGCGTTCACGGCTGGCTACCAGAAACCAAACTGACCAACAAGGACCTTGAAACAATGGTGGATACCAACGACGAATGGATTCTGTCGCGCACGGGTATCCGGGAGCGGCGAATTCTTCGGACG
>JBBQSW010000368.1:0-3939 GCA_038213575.1 Chitinophagales bacterium
GTTTCAAATGCAACAGATTTTAGAGTTTTCTCATCGGCTGATATAGGCTAAAAAAAGTATAGAACTCTGCGCTGACTATCATAGTCGCTAAACGCGGCTACGTAGCCCACGCTCACGTCGTGCTTACCAGTTACTCTTGTGTGTCTGTTCTCACTCGCTCCGCAGCGACTCCATCGGATTCGCCAAAGCCGCCCGAACACTCTGAAAACCCACCGTCAAAAACGCGATGCCCACCGCGGCTAAAGCCGCAGCTACAAACATCCACCATTGTAAATCAATGCGATAGGCAAAATCAGCGAGCCATTTGTCCATGAAATAATAGGCAATAGGCGAGGCGATGAGAATAGCGACAAGCACCAGTTTCAAAAAATCTTTGGCCAGCAAACCAGTAATACCTGACACGCTTGCGCCCAGCACTTTTCGGATGCCGATTTCTTTGGTGCGCTGTTCGGCGGTAAAGGCTGCCAGGGCAAACAAGCCCAGGCACCCAATAAACAAGGCCAGGCCAGTGAATACACCCAGTAAGGAGCCGGTTTTTGCTTCCGAACGATACAAGGTTGCGAAGGAAGCATCCAGAAAATCATACTCAAAGGGAGCGCCAGGCACCGCTGTTTTCCAAAGTGCGGTGGCTTTTTCGATGGCTGATTTTTCCGTGCCGGGGCGCAAACGAAGCGCCAGATAAGAACCCCAGGTCTGGTATGTTTTGGAGGATTCGTGGAAAATCGCCACCGGTTCAATCTTCATTTTCACCGACCCAATGTGAAAGTCGCGCACCACGCCTACTACCTGAAATCGCTGGTTTGCATTGCCCGGGTAACGCATCCATTTTCCCAGGGCGTTTTCCCAGCCGATGGCTTTTACGGCAGCTTCATTCAGGATAACGGAGGCGGAATCGCTGTTGGAATGGGGCAAAAAATTGCGCCCTTCCAGCATTTCGATGCCGAGGGTGGGCACAAAATCAGCATCACTCAGGAAGGAGGAAATGGGCAGGCTTTGCAACACCGGGTGACTTTGGACGCCTTGTTCCGGCTCATAAAAATCGCCAAAACTGCCCAGCGAAGGCAGAAAAGTTGAATGCGTCGCGCTGACCACCTCGGGCAATTGCAGCAGTTGTTGCCGGAATGTTTCGCGAGCGGTTGCAGGCCTCAAATGCCGAGCATTCTCCACAATCAACACGTTTTCGCGCTGCAATCCGGGCGACTGTTTTTGGGCAAATTCCAACTGCCGGTAAACCACGAAGGAACTGAGCATCAGCACAATAGAAACCGCAAATTGAAAGACCACCAAGCCGCTCCGAACACTCGCATGTCCGCCTTTTGAGTTCGTGTGGATGGTTTTGACAACGTCTCCGGCTTTAAACCTGGACAGGTAAAACGCGGGATAGAGTCCGCCGAGTAGGGCGGTCAGCACAGGCAGCGCGAGCACAAATCCCATAAGTTGCGGTGAAAAGAGATCGGCCGTGCCCCATTCGTAACCCGTCAAATCATTGAAAAAAGGCAGGGCCGTGCTCGCCAGTCCTGCCGCAAAAATCAAAGCAGCTCCGCTGTACAAAAACGCCTCCGCCAAAAACTGTGCAACGAGACTGCTGCGCTGCGAACCAAGGGCTTTGCGAACGCCCACTTCCCGCGCCCGCTGCATGGAACGAGCCGTACTGAGGTTCATAAAATTGACGCAAGCCAGCAACAAAATCAGCGCACCAACGATGCCAAACATACGCACCTGTGCTCCATCCCCGAGGGTAGCTGTTCGTGAACTCAAACCCGGCTGATTGAGGTGTAGCGTTTTTAAAGGCAGTAATTGCAAATTGTAGCGGTCGCCGCGTTTCAGGTTTTCTACAAAATTTTGACCGATTCGTTCGTAAGCGGCGGGGGCGTAAGTCTGCACCATTGCCGGGAACTTTGATTCCAAAGTAGCAACATTCCCTGCAGTGGCGGGCTCGCGCAAGCGTACCCAAGTATCCATCTGCAACCAAATCCAGCTCCAGGCAAAGCGGTCCACCACTTTGAAATCGGCCATGGGCAGCAGGAAATCAAAATGCACGGAAGAAGTAGAAGGCAGGTTTTTGACAATGCCCGTGATGGTGAACAAGCGGTCGTTCAGCACCAAGGACTGGCCCATTGCGGGCTGATTGCCAAAATATTTTTTAGCGGTTTTTTCGGTTAAAACCATGCTGCCGGGGCGGTCAAGAGCAGAAGATGCATTACCCGCTACCATGGGGAAACCGAAGAGTTCCAAGAAGGAAGTATCTGCTGCGGTTGCTCCCGCTTCGTTGAACACGTTATTATGGACGGGCTGACTTGGAGTCGTCCCTTCCAGAGAGCTTGAGCGTTTTACCACCACCGTGCCCAGATCAAAGGCCCGTGCGGTCAGTTCGATTTCAGGAAAATCTGCCAACAAACGCGGTCCTACAGGCGGTGGGGTATTGGTGGTGCGAGCTTCCTCTTCGCCCATTTTCAGGTCGAGTGCCACGGCACAGATGCGGTCGGCATTGGGCAAATAGGTATCGAAACTTTTCTCCTGCCACACATATAGCCCGATCAGCCAGCAGGCCGCCAGGCCCACGGCTAGTCCGGCAATGTTTACAAAGGAGAAAAATGCACGGCGGCGGAGGTTGCGGATGGCCAGGTTCAGGTAATGCTGGATCATGGTGTTGTCTTTTGATACATTGTTTCAAGAATGTTCAGGCAATTTGATTGCCAAGCATTTAAAAGATTGACTTTTAATTGTTTAGAAGAAATTTTTAAAATAAAAAATGCCCGAATTTGGACGTGGGTGTTCGGTTTCGGACAGTGCAGCATGGGTTATAGTGGCCGGGCGACTTCAAGTCACCCGGTCAACAGAACCCACCTCGAACGCGGCGGTTTAGGCTTGCCGCCTTTTTTATTGAATTTTGTACCTTGGTGGCTTTGAAAAATATTTGCATGTCAACGTAAGCAATGGCTGAATTGGACGCGGAAATAAATAACGATAATCAGGTAAAATCCAGGCAAAGGGTTGCCGACCACGGAGAGGTGTTTACCGCTTAACGGGAAGTAAATGCCATGCTCGACCTCGTGAAACAGGAAACGGAAAGAATCGAATCTCGTTTTTTGGAGCCAGCCTGCGGCACGGGCAATTTTTTGGTAGAGATTCTAAAACGAAAATTGGCAGTGGTCGAAAACCGCTATGCCAAAAGTCAAATCGAATACGAACGCTACGCCATCATCGCCATTTCAAGTATCTACAGTGTGGATATCCTTCAAGACAATGTGCAAACTTGTCGGGATAGGCTCTTGGGCATTTTTACACACTATTATCGGAACAACTACAAAAAAGAAATCAAGCCCGAATTTTTGAAAGCGGCTGAATTTATTTTGAACAAAAATATTTTGTGGGGCGATGCGCTGACGTTAAAAACACCGGACGAAAAAGCCGAACCGATTGTATTTGCGGAATGGAGCGCGGTGAATGGAAGCATGATAAAAAGAAGGGACTATGACGAAATTGATTTTATTAAAACTTCAATACGCCCCATGGACAGCACCCCAAACCAAGAAAACGAGTCATAACCAAACCGTAGCATAGAATTATTTTATCCGATATGCGTCAGGTTGTCGAATCAGCGTGGGCAGTTAGTCCATCCTTAATTTTATAAAAAAATGAAGCATCAAAACGCAATACAAGTTTTGAAGAAAGACAAGTACGCAGCCTTTGGGATGCGGAGCAAGAGAAATGGTATATTTCTATCGTAGATGTGATAGCCGTTTTGACGGAAAGCCCCAATCCAAGAAAATATTGGAGTGTACTAAAAACAAGACTAAAAGCCGAACGTCGCAAAACCGCATAGCAGAGCAACTCAAGACGAGTGAAATATAAAATCGTCTTTGAGGCATCCGCCATGTGCAATGATGGCAGTGCTTTTACGGATACAAACGTACATCGGCTTTTGCGAAAAAAAGG
>JBBQSW010000369.1:0-3939 GCA_038213575.1 Chitinophagales bacterium
CTCTTTCAGGGAGTCAAGGATATTTGACATGTTTGTTTTTAAAAATTTGATTAGAAAAAAATACGGAGGGCCAAGTTCAAGTTCTGCGCAAAAATAGCACTAAACGCCGCACATTTGGGCTGCAATAAATCAGCCATGTCTTGCCCTTCCCTCTTGCTTGCCTTGCTCGTCGCGCTACTTGCCTGCAACGACACCCCTACCCCAACCGAATCTCGCCTGGCATTCCGATATAATCAACACAATCCAATCACTTCGCTCGACCCAGCATTTGCCCGCACACAAAACAATATCTGGGCGGTGGATTGCCTGTTCAATGGGCTAGTTCAATTGGACGACAGTCTGAACGTAAAGCCTTGTATAGCAAAGAATTGGAGCATTTCACCCGATGGCCTGACCTACCACTTTTACTTGCGGCAAGACGTTTTTTTTCACGACGACCCAGCCTTTCCGAAGGACGGGAAAGGACGTAAAATGGTCGCCGCGGATGTAGTGTATAGTTTTGAACGGCTGCTCGACGAGGCTTGGCCTAAGCCAGGCTCCTGGATTTTCAAAAGTCGGGTGGCGGCCGATTCGGCTTTTGTAGCGGAAAGCGATTCCGTGTTTGTAATTCGCCTCGCTACCCCTTTCCAACCCATGTTGCAAATCTTGACCATGCAATATGCCAGCATTGTGCCAAGAGAGGTCTGCGAATATTGGGGGCGAGATTTCCGTCGGCATCCGGTGGGCACCGGCCCCTTCCAATTCAAAGTTTGGGCTGAAAACCAAGCCCTCGTGCTGGTCAAAAACCACCAATATTTTGAACGAGACAGTGCCGGCGCTCGCCTCCCCTATCTGGATGCGGTTAAAACGACTTTCATAGGCGACCGAAAAACAGCTTTTTTGGAATTCAAAAAAGGAAATCTCGATTACTTTTTTGGGCTCGAAAGTTCTTACATCAACGAAATTTTGACGCCCGATGGCGAACTCCAAACCGAACTTTCTGAAGGGTTCTATTTTTTGAAAAACCCGTATTTGAACACAGAGTATTTGGGGATTCGTATTGAAAGCGACCCGCTGATTTCAAGTCAGACTATCGCTAATCCGCTGCAAATCAAAAAGATACGCCAAGCGCTCAATTACGGGTTTGACCGTGCCCAGTTGCTCCGCACCTTGCGCAACAACGTAGGCCGACCTGCTACTTCAGGTTTTGCCCCTCGTGGCCTGCCTTCGTTCGACGCTGAAATAGTGCCTGGCTACCGCTACGATCCAAGTTTAGCTGCCCAACTCTTGGCGGATGCTGGCTTCCCTTTAGGAAAAAATCTCCCCAACATTACGTTGCTCTGCAACAATGATTACCTCGACCTATGCACATTTATAGCTCGACAATGGGAAGATTTGGGCATTAAAGTCAAAATCGAAATGACTGAAACGGCACTCCTCCGCGAGCGTATGCGCAACGGACAAGCGCCGTTTTTCCGTGCCTCCTGGATAGCCGACTATCCCGACGCGGAAAGTTTTTTGACTTGTTTTTATTCAAAAAACGCCGCTCCGCCAAACTATTCCCACTTTCAAAATGCTGCATTCGACCAGCTTTACGAAGCATCGCTCCAAGAAACGAACATCGAGCGTCGCTATGCTCTTTACCGCAGCATGGAAAAGATATTGGTCGAAGAAAGTCCGGTCATTTTCCTTTTCTACGACGAAACGGCGCAATTTGCAAATCGTCGGGTAAGTGGTCTTTCCCGTAACGCAATCAACCTTTTGTCGCTAAAAAAGGTGCGAATAGAGCGTTGAGTCTATTTCTTTTATCCTCCTACTTCCCTCCCTCCTCTCTGTTTGAGTGCCTTTTATCTAATAATGATAAACAAGGCGGGGAAGGTTTTTGTCTTTGTGGTTGGATAAACGTGTGAAATGACATTTTCAGTTCAAGTTATAGCCAACGCAAGAAGGAGCAAATCGCCCCATCAACCAATCACCAGATATAACGACTCAATAACAGCAGCATGAATCAGTTTTTCAAATTCCTATTCGCTTCTTGCTTAGGTACCGCGCTCGCGCTGGGCTTACTTTTTTTCATACTCATTGGCTGGGTAGCAAGTATAGCGGGCAGTGCCTCCGAAAAGGAAAAAGTCAAAATAAACACCAACACGGTGCTCGAACTTGACTTCAAAAACCCCATTCCAGAAAAGACCAACAACCTCCCGATGGATCCTTTTGATCTGGAGAATAAAGACGTGCTCGGCCTCTCCGACATCGTGGCTGCCATCCAACATGCCAAAGAAGACCCCGATATCAAGGGCATCTATCTCAATGCCTCCACCGTGATGCTGGGCAAGGCCAGTTCTGCCACCCTGCGCAATGCTTTGGACGATTTCAAATCTTCTGGAAAGTTCATCATCTCCTACGCCCATTACTACACTCAGGGAGCCTATTACCTTGCTTCCGTAGCCGACAGTGTGTTGATGAGTCCGCAGGGTGTAGTGGACTTCCGGGGTTATTCGAGCACCATCACTTATTATAAGGGCCTGCTCGACAAACTGGATGTACAAATGCGTATTTTTTATTGTGGCAAATACAAAAGCGCCACAGAGCCATTTCGTGCGGACAAAATGAGTGACGAGAACCGGCTTCAGATCCGCGAATACATCACCCCGCTCTACGATATTTTCATCAAAGACGTGGCCAAAAGCCGCAACATTTCTGAAACAGAACTTCGGAATATAGCGGAGCGGTACGATGGTTTCAATGCTGAAAAAGCCAAACAAACACGACTGGTGGATCGCTTTGCCTACGAAGACGAGGTGTTTGCGATGATCAAAAACCGCATTGGGCTTTCAGAAAAAGAAAAACTCAACCGGGTCAGCTTGGAGGAATATTTTGATGCACGGGGCAAGAAAACCAATTTTTCCGTCAAAGACAAAATCGCAATAGTATATGCTGAAGGAGAAATCCACGATGGCGACCAAGGAGAACCTGGTACTATCCTCGATGGAAAATATGTGAAAATACTGCGCAAAATCCGCAAAGACCCGAGCATTAAGGCGATTGTGCTGCGCGTCAATTCGCCTGGCGGCAGTTCACTGGCCAGCGATAATATACTTCGTGAACTCGACTTGTGCAAGCAAGCAGGGAAACCCGTAGTGGTCAGCATGGGGGATGTGGCAGCCTCTGGTGGTTACTACATCGCTTGCCACGCCGACAGTATTTTTGCGGAGCCTGCCACGATTACAGGATCTATTGGCGTTTTCGGCATGATCCCCATTTTGGAAAAGACCATGCGCAACAAACTTGGCATCACCTTCGACACCGTGCGCACCCAGAAATTCTCGGCCTTCGGAAGCACCGTGTATGACTTCTCCTCGGAAGAGAGCCAACTCATCCAGGATCGAGTGGACTGGATTTACCAGGATTTTTTGGGCAAAGTCGCCAAAGGCCGCAACAGGACCCCGGAACAAATCAATGAAATCGCACAAGGCCGAGTGTGGTCTGCTGCAAAAGCCAAAGAAATTGGCCTGGTAGACGATCTCGGAGGACTGGACCGAGCTTTTGCTGCCGCTGCCAAATTGGCCAATCTTGAGAAATACCGCACGATCGAGTATCCTCAAACCAAGTCGGGATTGGAGCAGTTCATTGACAAGATCATGAATAAAAATGATCGAGACGATAGTGTTCGGGCTTGGGCAATACGGCAGGAATTGGGTGATTTTTACCCCTTGTATAAAACCATGCAGGGTTTTAAACAGAACAAGGGAATTTTGTTTCGGATGCCGTATGAGTTGAGTGTGAATTAATTGGAGTATTTAAAACACAAAAGGCACAAAAGATCACAAAACAAGAAACATGCGTTTTGTTATCTTTTGTGCCTTTTGTGTTTCAAATACTGTGATCAGTACATCTCAAATTTCTGATAACTGCATTCAAGCGCCCCATTAATCAGTGGAATTTTTTGTGCCGCCCGCA
>JBBQSW010000370.1:0-3937 GCA_038213575.1 Chitinophagales bacterium
CAAAAACCCGCCATCCCTCTGTGGTTTTCCAAAACCTTGGTGGGTTTTGCCTTTTTTACTTAACCCTCACTTCCAAAATCCGCAGGCGGTGTTTTTTGCCTAATTTTAATTTCCGGGGCGTGCTCAAAAACCAGCCAGCGCCGAATGATGCGGCAGCAATGCTGTAGAGTTTTGGGGCGTCCACATCTTTGTCTTGGTATCCGAAGCGACCAATCGTGGTGGCCAACGCGAGGGTTGCGCCGAGCGAGAATGAAGCACCACCCACGATACGCCAGATGGGTTTTCGGCGCATTTTTAAGGTTTGAATTTCAGGTAGTTTTACTGCAAAATTGTCCAACATCAAGGTATTCGTTTCGGGCAAAATATCCGTGATCGTACGCTGGTACCAGTAATTTTCTTCCCCGACCATTCGGAACCGAAGCACCTCGCCTGGGTAGAATTTGGTCGTGCGCGCTCGGTTGGCACGTTCTAGGAGGAGCATTTTTTGGCCAAAGGCCGAAAAAACGGAGAGGAAAAAAAATAGCAGTAGAAATGTGCGCATGGTGGAATTTTTGGGAAGGAACGCAAAAGCATTGGTTTCGCGGCGAAGCTCAGATCTAATATCATTGAATTAAACTTGTAGAACACGGATGACACAGATTGGACACGGATTTTAGTTTAAAAAGAGCAAATCCGTGTCCAATCTGTGTCATCCGTGTTCTATACGTTTAAGGCGAAGCCACATTGATCTCAGGCTGCTATCATTTCCCGAACAGGCAAAATCGTCTTCAACTTTTCCATTACAAAATCCACCTCTGCCCGTGTATTGTAGTGCGAAAACGAGAAGCGGATACTTTTCCGCGCAGGATCTGCATGAATAGCTTCCAGCACATGGCTGCCTTTTTCCGAACCGCTCGAACAAGCCGAACCGCCCGAACAACTGATGCCTGCGATATCAAGGCTCAGCAACAACAGTTCGTTTTTGGGATTGGGCGGAAAAGACACGTTGAGCACGGTGTAGAGGCTGTCGCCGTCGCAGTCGCCGTTGAACTGGATGTCTTCAAACATTTCCAAAATTCTTTCTTTCAGGTAGTTGCGAACATCACAAATGTGCGCCACCCGCTCTTTCATTTCGATGGTAGCGAGTTCGAGGGCTTTGGCAAGACCCACGATGCCGTACACATTTTCAGTGCCGCCGCGCATATTGCGCTCCTGTGCTCCCCCATCAATGAATGGCTTGATAGGCGATTCAGGGCTGATATAAATGAATCCAACCCCTTTAGGGCCATGGAATTTATGTGCTGCGCCAGACATGAAATTCACGGGTATTTCCTGCACATTAATGGGGAAGTGTCCAACCGTTTGCACCGTATCAGAATGGAAAAGCGCTCCGTATTGGCGGCACAAGCCTGACACCTTGCCCAGGTCAATCATGGTGCCGATTTCGTTGTTGGCATGCATGAGAGACACGAGTGTTTTTTTGCCTTCTGAATTGGCCAAAACTTTTTCAAGTGCCTGATAATCAGGTCTTCCAACAGCATCTACAGGTAGCCAAACCACTTCAACGCCATCCACTTTTTCCACGTTTTCGATGGCATGGGTACCGCAGTGGTGCTCCGTTGGGCTACTGATAATCCGTTGCACCCCAAGATCGCGCACTGCGCATTTGATGGCCATGTTATTACTTTCAGTGCCTCCAGAGGTAAAGAAAATCTCGCCTGTACCAGCTCCAATACTCTGCGCTACGGCCTTTCGTGCCGATTCCACGGCGGCGCGTACGCTTCGGCCTTCCGCATGGATACTGGACGGGTTGCCGTATTGGCCACGCAAGATGGGCAACATCGCGTTGATGACTTCTTCTGAGATGGGGGTGGTGGCGGCGTTGTCGAAATAAACTCTTTGCATGGTGTTGGTATTAAACATCAAAAATCAAGAATCATGTAATCGTCAATCAAAACTATCCTCTTTGAGTTTGAGGAGTTCGCGTTCGAAGAATTCAAGGAGCATAACCTTCATCTTTAAGACCATTTAATTCTACTTCATCTCCCCAATATCCGCCATGATCTTCTTCGCCAAATTTCCCGCAATCACCTCAGAATGGCTTTCCGAATAAACCCGGATAATCGGCTCTGTATTCGAAGGCCGCAGGTGTACCCAACCGTCAGCAAAGTCTATTTTGAGGCCGTCTTCGTTGTTGATCGTTTCGCGGTGATATTTTTCCCGGAGTGCTGAAAATATTTTTTCGAGGTCAATATTGGGTGAGCGTTCGATTTTGGATTTAGACATGTGATAGTCTGGATAGGACTTGCGCAAAATGGAAATTCGCTTGCCCGATTGCGCTAAATGACTGAGAAACAAAGCGATGCCTATCAGCGCATCCCGACCATAGTGAAGTTCCGGCACAATGATTCCTCCATTCCCCTCCCCGCCAATAACCGCATTGACCGCCTTCATTTTGTCCACTACGTTCACTTCGCCTACGGCCGCAGCATGGTATTCGCCACCATATTTCAGGGTTACATCGCGCAGGGCGCGGGTACTGCTAAGGTTGGAGACGGTATTGCCCCCGCCGCGTTTTGAAAGCACATAATCAGCCACCGCAACTAGGGTATATTCCTCTCCAAAAAGTTCGCCGTCTTCACACATGAATACGAGGCGATCCACATCAGGGTCTACGGCAATGCCAAGGTGGGCATTCTGCCGTTTCACTTCACTCGAGAGTTGCCCTAAGTGTTCTTTCAGTGGCTCTGGGTTGTGCGCGAAATGACCGTTGATTTCACCATTGATCAGAATACACTGACAACCAAGGGCTTCCAGCAGCGCTGGCACCGCCAAAGCGCCTGTCGAATTGATCGCATCCACCACGATCTTGAATCCTTTGGCACGTACAGCCGCCACATCCACCAGTGGATGGGCAAGAATTTGGGCAAGGTGCTTTTTAATGTACGAATTGTCGTGGCGATAAGCACCGAGTTTGTCCACACTGGCATATTCAACCGACTTCTGTGCCACCAGATCCAGCACTTCAGCCCCGTTTTTTGCACTGATAAACTCTCCCTTGTCGTTGAGCAACTTCAGCGCGTTCCACTCTTTGGGGTTGTGGCTGGCGGTCAAGATGATGCCGCCACCTGCATTTTCCAAAGGGACTGCAATTTCGACGGTTGGCGTGGTGCTAAGCCCCAAGTCAACTACTGAAATGCCCATACTGCGCAAAGTGTTCACAACCAATGCACTGGCAATTTCGCCAGAGATACGACCGTCGCGCCCGACTACGATGTTGGGCTTGCCCGTAGTGTTCAGCACCCATTGACCAAAGGCGGCGGTGCATTCCACAATGTCTTGAGGGGTCAGATTTTCACCTGGTCGTCCACCGATGGTGCCGCGAAAACCGGAAATTGATTTGATGAGTGGCAAAGTATGCGGGGTTGAGAATTCGAGAAATTGTTTATTCGGGGATTTATTTCTAAAAATGGCTGCAAAAGTAAGCAGACTTTTTAGGAAAAATGAAAAAGGCAGCAACCCGGATAATCGTGTTGCTGCCTTTTTCAAATGATTCCGCTATTTATTGAACTAAAAACACCTTTTCGCGTACCACGGAGAATATTCCCAAGCCATCTACCAAATTATTGAACACTGAAACTGGCTCAACAAGCGGATTATCCTCGGAATCATACTTGGCATTGTAAGAGCGCGACCACTTGTAATATTCTTCTGTAATGTTGCGCACCCGGATGGTCAATACCTGACCTGAACTCGCGTATATCCTTGCCTGGAATTTGTAAGCTTGTCCGTCGAAGAACTGATCGCTGATAAGGCCACTGCTTTTGAACCCAAAGACTACATTGGGGTCTGAAAAGTCTTCTGGATATACTGGGTATTCATTGATGAAAATGGTATCAAAAAGCCCGGTATTGGGATCATAACTCGTTACAACACTCAGGGTTGAAATAGCAACCTC
>JBBQSW010000371.1:0-3920 GCA_038213575.1 Chitinophagales bacterium
GATCGTCACCAAGTCTTGAGTATTGAGGAAACCGGTGGGGAACTGGCAGGGGAAACGCTGAATCCAGTGCTGCTGATCGTCTGCGTAGAGGAGGCACTCTTGGAGCAGGGCAGCGTCCAATACATTGATCATGCCATCATCGTGAAGCTCGTTGCAGGAAGTGGCCGTGCCGTTGTCTGCAAGTGCGGAGGCCAGATACCCCAGCACGTCTGCCGAGTTGCGTAAGGTATCTTGGTTCCAGTCGCCGATGAGCGCAGGGCCATTGCAAACACCATTGCAGTCCGGGAGTGCATCGCCAAAGAGTTCCCCACTACAGTCGCTGAATTGTTGGCAAGAATCGGTGTTGAAGAGCACTTCGGGGGTGCTGCCATCATACAAAAGGGTAAAGCAGGCTTGTGCCCAGTTGTTGTCGTAGGTTTTTTCGACGCGGCCAATTTTGTCAGGGCTTTTGTCCCAATTTACCCGAATCACCATGGTATAGTCGCCGGCAGGGAGATCTGTTATATCAATCCATTGGCAGGGCGTATCTGGCCCATAAACATCGCCACAATTCGCCGAAATCCCCATGTTGACACAATTGTATTTTCTTTCCGTCCCGAAACAAAAAGCGTCCAGTACACAAAATCCGGTTTTTTGACCAATGGGCACTCGATCGCCTTCCGAATTGTACAAGATATAATCAGCATAACCCATGTAGTGCCAATGTTGGTGGCAAGGATCGTACACAAACTGGGTGGAGGGTTCATTGATGTCTTCAGGTGTTTTTCCGATGTAATAGTCTGCCTCGCCAATGTTTAGAATCTGGGTCGCAAAACGGATAATGTACCGTGTGCCCAACCCGCGCAGGCAGCCCGCTTCTACCAAACAGGCGTCCGCGTTGTACATGTCTACAAATTCGAGTGTACTGAGCAGATAATCCTGATTCATCAAAAAATCGGGCGCATTGGGGCATGCCGGGTCGCCGGGGTAAAGGCAGATGCCACTGTTGACTGTAGCAAGCGGCTCGTAGTTGCAGGCCGTGGGGTCTGTGCAGCCCACTACCGGCCCCAAATAGGTGAGCGAGTAGGGAATTGGTTCGGCACTACAGCCTGGTTCCTGATAGCGCACGCGTAGGTAGTAATCTCTCCCGGCTTCCAAGTTGAGGTGGATGGATGCCGCGCTGTCTGGGCAGCCATCCAAGGTGTAGGCAATGGTGCCCAACTGTATTTCAGAGGTGAAAATTCCTGCGCAACGGTCATAAACCCAGATTTTGGTGGGGCAGGCCGCGCCGCAAGTCGCTAAAACATAAACGCCCGTATCGGCAGGCGTGAAACTGTACCAGGTCTCTTCTGCCGTTGGAGCAGCGCCCGTGCCAAGACTCAGGTAAACCGGGCTAACACAGGAGCTGCCAGGGGTACAGTTAAGTTCCACCGTTTCGGTTTGCACCTGAAAACTGCCGTTGAGGCGCGCATACACCAGCGTATCATTTACAAAAAGACGGTACCAGCCATCCGGGAAAAGCCCGCTAAAACCGCCGGTAATGGTGAATCGAACGCATTGATCCGCAGGTACACAACAAGTGAAAACATTGGTGGATGTATCTTGCAGAACACCAGCGCCATATTCAATGTCCCCGTCCAGATTGGTTATTTTCCAACTGATCTCGAAAAAGAAGTTGTTGTGATTTATTTCGACCCGGATCGAATCATGTCCCGGAGGACATTGGGCCGATGCTTCAAAAAAAAAGAACCCAAACAAAAAGGCAATAAAAAGAGGTGCTAACTTCATACCAGAGGGGAAAATGTTGTTTTGAAAAGAGCCAGTTCAAGCGTGTGTGGCACCCATAAAGTTCGAGGTGTGCCACACTTTATTTAAGATGTTCATACCCGTTGCAAAGAACGTACAAAACGAGGGGCTGGACGAGTATTCCACCTCGAAAAAAAACAATTGGTCGTTGATAGGCAAATGTTGCGCTCGGCCTCATTTTTGCAGCAGCGTATGGAAGTATTATGAAATTGGGATGCAACGATTTTGAGCAATTGCTGTTTTCCATGGCCGGTCTTGAAAGTGAGTGTTCAAAAATCTATTTCAACCGCCGGCTTACATCCCCTCATAAAATATCTCCATCCCCTCAACCTCCTAAACCATCTCATTGGTATGCAGAAAAAAATCCTGACGCTCCTCTTCGCCGCTTTACTTGCCCCAAGCTTCTTTTTTGCCCAAAACACCGATGGTTGGGTATTTAAAAATGAAAAGGAGGGCGTCAAAGTATATTATCGTAAAACCTCCGATGTGTATGAGCTGAAACTTATCACCTCGCTTAAAGTGAGCCTGTCGGGGCTTGTTACGCTGCTTTCCGAAGTTGAAAACTACCCAAAATGGGGTTACAAAGTGGCCGAGTCGCGCGAACTCAAAAAAATATCGGATCAGGAAACTTACTATTATTCCCGACTTGACTTCCCTTGGCCTTTGGATGACCGCGACATTGTCGTACATTCCAAGATGGTGCAAGACCCCGTCACCCGCCGCGTTACGGCCACCAGCACGGCCATGCCTGACTATTTGCCCTCGAACAAAGGCGTGGTCCGAATGCGCAATGCCCATACCACTTGGACGCTCTTGCCCGGCCCGGGTGGCTGGACTTATGTGGAATACTACATTTACTCTGATCCAGGTGGCAGCTTGCCGGATTGGCTGGTGAATATGGCTTTGGATGTAGGCCCCCGAGAGACCATCAAGAACATCCGTGGTTTTGTGCAGCAGGATAAATACAAGCATGCGAAACTGGCTCATCTTAGAGAGTGAGCGGTTGGGGGAGCGTGGTCAAAAAACTGTGTCAACTGCCGGGCACACCCCCTACCCCTGAAGGTCAATGTCATTGACTTAAGACCCTGAAAGGGTCAAACATGGATAGCCCCGAATGAAATTCGAGGAGGAAAGGCATGTGTGTAACAACCCTGAATGGGGTTGAATGTGCGTTTAGAATATTATATTCATCAAAAACCAAGCGTGGTTTCGAGCCTTTATCTCTCACCCTCTCACATGAAACTAGGTCTCTTCGGTTACGGAAAAATGGGCAAAGCGATCGAACAAATCGCTGAAAAACAAGGCATTGAAATCGTTTGGCGTATCCGTCGCGACGATGTCCCTACCCCTGAACTGTTGCGTCAGGCCGATGTTGCCATAGAGTTCACCCGCCCCGAGGCTGCTTTTGAAAATGTGATGCTTTGCCTTCAAGCTGGACTCCCCGTAGTGAGCGGCACCACGGGTTGGCTCAACCAACTTCCCGAAGCCCAAAAACACTGTCTCGAAAACGGCGGCGCGATGCTCTGGGCCTCCAATTTTAGCGTGGGGGTCAACCTCTTTTTTGCGCTCAACCGCCGCCTCGCCCAACTCATGGCCGCCCGGCCAGAATACGCCGCCTCGCTCACCGAAAGCCATCATATCCACAAACTCGACGCACCGAGTGGCACTGCGCTCACCCTCGCCAACGAATTGATCCAAAATGCCGAGCGCTACAAAGGCTGGTCGCTCGCGCCAGACGCACCCGCTCTGGGCGAAATCCCCATTACCGCCATCCGGGAAGGCGAAGTGCCCGGCACCCACCTCGTGCGCTGGCAAAGCGATGTGGACGAGATCAGTATTGAACACAAGGCACACTCCCGTGCGGGTTTTGCGGCAGGGTCTGTTTTGGCGGCACAATGGCTGGCAGGGAAGCGGGGTGTTTTTGAAATGGGGGATGTGTTGGGGGTGTGAGATTCCCTTTATTCTTCCAACCCTTGCAGTGTGAAACCTGTCGGCATCGCCCGGCGGGACTTGATAGAATCAAGTAATTATAGAGATCAATTGTTTAAACACTTCCTATCTATAGCTCAACGTGAGTTGTCTTCCTGGCGGGATCTGTCCGCATCAAGTGCGCTTTGCCCAAGTACTTGCACTCG
>JBBQSW010000372.1:0-3916 GCA_038213575.1 Chitinophagales bacterium
CACCTTGGCTCGGAAGTAAACATTTACGAACAACATGGCCACAAACAGGCCACCGACGATAGTGAGTAGTAGGTTGTACATAGCGCAAAGGTAAAACGACCCAGGTGCTCCATCAACTTTACCCAACTTTTACAAAGTAATTCTGTTCGAGTGCCGAAATTTGCGCCTTTACCCGCCATAGCCCTTCTGGGCGAAGGAGGGTAAGTCCCAATATTAACACCATCATTCAGAATGCCCACCTTCGACCTAAAGGCCGATGGCGAGTAAAAAGTTAGAGTGCCTATTACCGCAATCATGCAGAAAGAAGAAGAAAAATCCCGCCCCAAACTCACCCGTGAAAGCCTTCGGGAAGCCCTCAAAATATTTGTTTACATCCGCCCATATCGAGTCCAGTTCATTTTTGGGTTGGTGCTGCTCTTTTTAGGAAGCACGGTGTTTTTGGTTTTTCCGGCCCTCATCGGTCGCTCGCTCGATGTAGCCCAAGGGAACATCCCACAAGATATTGACCTCCCCAAAATAGGAATGTGGCTCATTTTAATCCTTGTTTTTCAGGGCATTGTGTCCTATCTCAGGGTTATGATGTTCGCCCAGGTGAGTGAGCGCGGCACAGCAGACATTCGCGTAGCACTCTATCGAAGGCTTATTTCGCTCCCCATTGTTTTTTTTGAAAAAAGCCGTGTCGGCGAACTGGTCAGCCGCCTTACCAACGATGTAGAGAAACTTTACAACACCTTTTATTTTGTGCTGGCCGAATTCTTGCGCCAAATCATCATTCTCGTTGGTGGAATAGCCGTGCTTTGGTGGATGTCGCACAAGCTTGCTTTTGTGATGCTTGTAACCTTTCCGGTCATCGTGATCGGGGCGATGGTTTTTGGCCGTTGGGTGCGCAAACTTTCCAAACAACGGCAAGACAAGTTGGCCAATACCAATACTATTCTTGACGAGACCCTGCAAAGCATCCATGCCGTAAAGGCATTTACGAATGAACTCTTTGAAAGTCAACGCTATGGAAAGTCAAATGCTGAAGTCGTGCAAGTGTCCATGCGCTACGCCAAAGGCCGCGCTGTGTTCGCGGTGTTCATCATCACGATGCTTTTTGGTGCCTTGTTTTTTGTGATTTTGTACGGGATGAACATGGTACAAATAGATGCGGACTTGCCCGTGGGCACCCCAGGGAAGTTTACGGGGGGCGACCTCATCGCCTTCATCACCTACACGGCGGTTATTGGTGGTAGCATCGCCAGCCTTGGGAATTTTTATACTGAACTGGTTGGAGCGGTTGGTGCCACAGAACGTATCCGCGAGATACTAAAATCCTCTTCCGAGGTGGAGGAGCGCGCACGCGGTCAAGTGCAGGCTGGACGTTTTAGGGGCTATCTTTCTTTTGAAAACATCCAATTTTCTTACCCTACGCGGGCTGATGTGGAAGTCCTGAAAGGGGTTAGCCTTGAAATTCCCGCCGGGAAAAAAGTCGCGGTTGTGGGACAAAGTGGTGCAGGGAAATCCACCATCATGCAATTGTTGCTTCAATTCCACTTCCCCACTGCCGGAAAAATCCAGATGGACGGACGGGATATTTTAGATTACGAATTGGAATCCTACCGCCAGAATTTTGCCATTGTGCCTCAGGAGGTTATCCTTTTTGGTGGCACGATTCGGGAGAATATTTTGTACGGCAAACCGGACGCTTCGGAAGCAGAAATCATAGAAGCGGCCAAACAAGCCAACACCTGGGATTTCATCTCGATGTTCCCGGAAGGTTTGGATACGGTGGTTGGCGAACGTGGCATTAAACTTTCTGGCGGACAACGTCAGCGCATCGCGATTGCACGGGCCATTTTGCGTAATCCCAGCGTTTTGTTGTTGGATGAAGCCACCTCCTCGCTCGATGCAGAATCAGAAAAGGTGGTGCAAGAAGCGCTCAATCGTCTTATGGTTGGTCGCACGAGTATTATCATTGCGCATCGTTTGGCCACCATTCGGGAAGTAGATTGTATTTATGTCCTGGAGAATGGCCATATTGTGGAGCAGGGCACCCATGAAGAACTTTCGGCCAAAACCGATGGGGTGTATTCGAGCCTTGCAAAACTTCAATTTGAATCTTAATTTTGTTTTTTTGCCACTACTTTCTGCGTAACAGATTTCAAAATATCAAATATGCCTAAAACAACGACAAAACCCACCCTAAACCCCAAAAAAGTCGCAGACAGCAAGACGGTGATGACCGAGCTCATCATGCCCAACGACACCAATCCAATGAGCCACCTCATGGGTGGTTACCTGATGCGATGGATGGACATCGTGTGCGCTATTTGTGCTGGCAAGCATTGTGAAGCCCATGTGGTGACGGCTGCGGTGGATCATATTTCGTTCCAAAACCCCATCTTTTTAGGGGATGTCATCACGCTTGAAGCCTCGGTGACACGAGCGTTCAATACTTCTGTTGAAATCTTTGTCGAAGTCTTTGCCAACAATATCAAAGGCCAACAGCCCAGGCGTTGTAATCATGCCTATTTCACTTTCGTGGCTATGGACGACAAGAAAAAAAATCCCATCCCAGTGCCTCCCGTGTTGCCCTTGTCCAGCGAAGAACAGCAACTTTTTGAAGGTGCTGCCCGGCGCAGGGAACTTCGGCTCATCCTTTCCGGGCGCATCAAAGCCAAGGATGCGACCTTGCTACGTCAGTATTTTACGGATATTTGAGGTTTAAACAAATACCTATGCCCTCTTCCGTCCGTCAATCCTTCCTTTCCATCGTTGGCGTGTTGCAATCCCAACACGAGTTGCGTCATTTGGCGGCTTGGCTTGGCGGTCTTTATGGCGAGTTGTCGGCCAATTTCAACCATTTTGAGTTTGTTTTGGTAAACAATGGCTGTGAATTAGCAAGTATTGAAGACGCGATCCACCCGCTCCCGGAGGAATTGCGGAAGAACATATTCCTGCTCAATTTGAGCACCAGAGTCAACCGAGACAATGCAATTTTGGCAGGCCTGGATCGGGCCAACGGTGATTATACGGCGGTTTTTGAATTCGATTTTGTAGAAAAACCTGCCCTTGTGACGCAGATGTGGGAGCTGACCCAAACGGGCAAGGACATTGTCTACCTACGTGCCAAAGAGCGTCGTTTGTCTCTGGCACAGCGGCTCTTGTACAAGATTTTCTATTTTATCCTTAGCCGTTACTCGCAATTGCGCATTGACCCCTGGGCCCATCACACACGCCTCATTAGCCGTCGCGCACTCAACTCATTGCTGCGTCTTCGGGAGAACAGTCGATATTTGAAAGCCAACTATGCTCTGGTGGGCTACTCCACGGCCAGCATACCCGTAACAGAGCCGCTGCATCCAGAGCAGGCAGTGAGTTTTAGCGAACAGTTTCGCACTGCCTTGGTGGCGGTCACCTCCTTCACCACTTTTTTGCGTAGCCTGTTATTATGGATTTTTTTATTCTCCGTTATGGTGGCAGTCGTGGCTACTTTCAATGCAGTGAAGGTCAAACTCACCAGTGTGGACATTTTTGGAGAGTATGTGGAAAGCCTTTCCGGCTGGGCCTTTTTGGTCGTCCTAATGTCAGTTTTTTTCGCACTTACCTGTCTGATTCTCTATGTGATGTCTATCTATTTGTCCAATATTTACAGTGAGATAAAAAACAGGCCGCTTTATATTATTGAGTCCGTAAGACGGTTTTAACCATTGATACAAATCCTCGTCGATTTTAAAACTTACGAGGTTTATAAGGCTAAATGCAAATGACCTCCCCACTATCCATCCTTCAAAAACACTGGGGCTACCAAACCTTCCGGCCTTTGCAGGAAGACATTGTACGTTCGGCATTGGATGGGCGCGACACCCTTGCACTGTTGCCCACGGGAGGCGGGAAATCCATTTGTTTTCAGGTGCCTGCGTTGTGTCAAGAA
>JBBQSW010000373.1:0-3896 GCA_038213575.1 Chitinophagales bacterium
GTTTTTTCAGCACATAATGCTCGACAAAAACGTAAGCTTTGTGTAACAACTTGCATTATACCTATTGTTGGCAATACCCTTGGTGTATGTGCCCTAAAGCTTGTATTTTCAAAAAATTTAACGACTCGATTTTTGTGCGCAAATCCTGACAGCCCACTCGGCGACGGTCGTGTGCCACCTCGTCGAGGATACCGTAGGGTGGGCCGTGGGTGATGAGGATTTCCGTGTCGGGGGGAATGAGGTCCCAGTGTCGGCGGATATCGGCGCCGCGTTGACGATTGAATGCCCAGTCAAAAAACCAGGGCGAAATGGGGCTTCCCCAGATGCGCAGCCCTTGGATCTCGCAGCCTGAATCGTTGAGATAAATCACATTTTGGGGGATCAGGCTTTTAAACAGCGTGGGGTTTTGCTCCGCAAGGAAATCATGGTTGCCCGCAATCAACACCTTGTGGCGGTGGGGCATTGAGCTGTACCAATCAAGGAAATCGACCACTTCTGCCAATCTTCCCTGCCCTGAAATATCGCCGCAATGGATCAGGATGTCGGCCTCCGGCAGGCGGAGCGATCGGTGCTGATTATGGGTATCGGAGATGAATAAGAGGCGCATGGGCTGATGATTGGTGGCTGGGTTGAATGGAGCTATCGGGAGTGCAGCAGGACAAATCGTATTTAACCGAATGGTTTTTTGATGGCGAAATCCGAATTGTACCATTTCAATAAATCGCGAAAACCACCAACAAGCCCAAGACAAATGACAATACAAAAGCGAAAAGGTACAAACAGCCGTATAAAATCCATTTGATAACGGTTTTGAACCAACCCTGCCCATAGTACCGCCACAGTGCAAAATACATAGCTGGGGCTGGCAAAAAAACTGCCCAACCGATGATGTCTTCTCCCAAAATGCCCCATCGGTTTCCCAATATTGCCAGCAAAAGCAACAGCATTACCCCGGTGTGAAAGTGCAAAAGGAAGATAAAATGCTCCACATAATATCGGTTTTGCCGACCATACAGCAGCGCCAATACGCCCGACATAATGGCTATCAGAACCAAGATTGTCCAGGTCAGGCTGCCAATGTAGGCATGTGCCAGCGCGTCGGGGGTTTTGTAAGATTTGATGCCTTGGCGCACTAGCAAACGGTCGTACCAATCCGTGATATGGTAGCGTTCGATGATCTCATCCGGCTCGTAACGGACGATATCGAGCGTGGAGAATTGTATGCCACTGAACCCAATGCCCGTACTGTCAAGCGGCCCTTGCAGGAGCGAATCCAAAAGCCCTTCTTGCTCTAATTCATATCGGCCCGCGAATGATTTGAACAAGCTGTCAACAGATCTTTTGGCCTGAGGCGTTTTCCATTCTGGTGGCAAACGTTCGTAATCTTTCCCCATGTCATACAGCATGGCGCTGTACTTCATTTGCTCGTATATAGAGACGGTTATTTCTCTTAAAGTCGTGTCACCTGTTTCGGATTCTACCGTTGTCCTGGGGGAAAAGAACGAGACATGATCTTTTGCTTCTTTGTCTTTCAACATCGAATTGAGCAAAAAAAGAAACAAGAACATCACAATGGCAAACAGCCGGATAGGGTGAGGGTAACGATCTTGTTTCCCTTTGAAAAATTCCGTTGTCACTTTGCCCGGCACAAAAAGTTGCCAGGCCGTGCGGATGAATTTTCCCTCTAAGTGGAAGGTGTTGTTCCAGAGCCGCCCCATCAAGCTCCGCATACCGATACGTCCGTCCGTGTCCCTTTGCCCGCAGTGGGCGCAGAACTTTGCTTTGTAGGACAATGGGTGATAGCAATTGCGGCAGTATCTTTTCATTGATTCGATTGGTGGGATTGATTCGATTGGGACGATTATTTCGATTGAGACGATGGGTGTACCGCAACTCTGCTATTTTTGCGCCAGCAAATAAACTATCAATTCTTGAATCGCAATCGAATCAATCAAATTAATCGAATCAATCGAAACAATCCCTCCAATCGAATCAATCATCTCAATCGTTCCAATTGTATGCGTAAGCAAACTACCTCCCATATCCTCATGGTTCGCCCGGCCAATTTCGCATTCAACGAAGAAACCGCCGCCAACAACGCCTTCCAAAGCCGCGACGGCAAACTGAACGCTGCCGAAATGCGCGAACGGGCCATGCAAGAGTTCGACGGTTTTGTGGCGCAATTGCGCACTGCGGGCGTGGATGTGATCGTGGCGGAGGACTCGTCTTCGCCGGTGAAACCCGATGCAGTGTTCCCCAACAACTGGGTCACGTTCCACCAAGAAGGCACGGTGGTCACTTACCCCATGTTCGCCCCAACACGGCGACTGGAGCGCAGCGATGCGATTATTGAAACGGTTTTGGGAAAGGGATTTCACTCAGATCGGCGATTGCATTTTGAGGCCAGCGAACAATCCGAACAGTTTTTGGAAGGTACGGGGAGCATCATTTTCGACCACCAGCACCGCCTCGCCTACGCCTGCCTAAGCCCGCGCACAGATGCAGTATTGTTGGAGAAACTTTGCCAATCTATTGGTTATCAAAAAGTTGTGTTCCATTCCGTGGACAGCAATGGACAGGATATTTACCATACCAACGTAATGATGGCCTTGGGCGAAACTTTCGTGGTCATTTGCCTCGACACGGTGCGCGACCCAGCGGAGCGCAAAATGCTGGAGGAAAAATTCAAGGAAACCGGAAAAGAAATTGTGGACATTTCGCTCGCGCAAATGAACTCCTTTGCGGGCAATATGCTTCAGGTGCGCAATACGGAAGGGCAAACTATCCTCGTGATGTCGAACCAAGCTTATCGCGCGCTTACACCTGCCCAAATCGAAAAACTGAAAGGTCATACCCAACTGCTCCACGCGCCTATTGATACCATTGAGAACTACGGCGGCGGCTCGGCGCGGTGCATGATGGCGGAGGTGTTTTTGCCCAGTGCCTAGTTCTACTTTGTCACATAAGCCCCTATGGGGCAATGTCATTGACTTAAGACCCTGAAAGGGTCAAATATGAATAGCCCCGAATGAAATTCGGGGAGGGCGTGTGTTTAGCAACCCCGAATGGGGTTGAATGTGCGTTTAGAATATATTCAACCCCATTCGGGGTTGTTGCCTTTGCTTATATTCCCCCCGATTGCATCGGAGGCTATTCAAATTCAACCACTTCGTGGTGGTTAAATTCCTTAAGCCAACGACATTGCCCTATGGGGTTGATGTGACACACGCTAATACTTCACCGTCACTTTCTCCATCACATCTCCCTGCTGTATCTGGTCTACGACTTCCATGCCCGATTTTACGCGGCCAAAAATGGTGTAGAGGCCATCCAAATGCACCCGCGCTGAATGGGTGATAAAAAACTGGGTGCCTTCCGTGTCAAATCCATTGGAAGCCATGCCGAGCAGTCCGGCGCGGTTGTACCAAGTCAGTCCAATCTCTGTGCGGAGCGAATAATCCAGGCCGCCCGAACCATCGCCGCGTGGGCAGCCGCTTTGGATAACATGATCGGATACGACCCGGTGGAATACCTTGCCATTATAGAATCCTTTACCAGCGAGTTCGATAAAATTTGCGACCGAGCCGGGCGCCCATTGCGGCCAGAGCTCCAGCACAATAGAACCTTTGGCCGTTTGGATGGTCACCTCGGTTTGATCTGCCACCACTTGCATACGTTCCCAGTCAATGGAATGATTTTTGGGGATTTTAGGCATGGCAGGTTCGGGGCGGCCCTCCAGGTACGCGATGGTTTTTTCGAGGGCTGCAATGGCCTCATAATCCCGGGGCATTTTGAGCTTTCCGAATGCTTCGCGGAAATCTTCAAGTCTTGTGGAGTCGCGTATATCCCTGAAATTCAGCAGATTTTTCGTTGAAAAGGCAGGGGCAATCGCGCCG
>JBBQSW010000374.1:0-3883 GCA_038213575.1 Chitinophagales bacterium
AAACAATAATCTGCTGACCCCACTCAATCAAAATTCGCTCAACAACCCCAAAGTCACCATTGTCAATGCCGATGCTTTCGTCTGGCTCCGCGAAAACGAACAACCCTTTGATGTGACCATCGTTGACTTTCCCGATCCCTCCAACTACAGTGTGGGCAAACTTTACACGCGCAATTTTTACGAAACACTGTATCAATCGCTTAGTCCCGAAGCTCTGGTGGCCGTGCAGACCACTTCTCCCTTTTTTGCGCCAAAATCCTTTTGGTGTGTCCACCGAACCCTGGGCGAGGTGTTTCACGATGTTCTGCCCTACCATGTCTATGTGCCTTCGTTCGGCGAGTGGGGCTTCCTGCTCGCCTCGGCTAAAGGTCCGCTGGCCAATCAAACGCCGATTCGGCAAGTCACGGGCTTACAATTTTATGATTTCCAACTGGGCAAACTGACCAATTTCCCTGCGGATATGATAAAAAAAGACGTGGAAATCAATCGTTTGGACAATCAAATCCTAGTGCGGTATTTCGATGAAGAGTGGAATAAAATCTAAACAAAATCGGCGGCGTTTCCTGAAACAATTCACGGCCCTGCTGGCGACCTCCGCGCTGTGGTCGGCCTGCGAAAACGCTGCTCGGCGGATAGCAGCCCGCTTTACGGGGGCTCCGGCAACACTGGGTCATCGCCTGCTGTCGCAAGATTTTCCAGCGGTCACCCAGGAAGAGCGGGTAAAAATCCTCATCATTGGCGGCGGAATTGCTGGGCTAAGTGCCTGTCGCGCTTTGATCAAAAACGGCGAAAAGGATGTTGTGTTGCTCGAAATGGATCAGCGGGTGGGCGGCAATTCAACCTGGAGTGAAAATCCCTACACCGCTTATCCGCTTGGTGCGCATTACCTGCCCTTGCCCAACCGACACGATGCGGAACTGCTTAAATTTTTAAGCGAAGAAAACATCCTCACAGGTTTTGATGCCGCAGGCGAACCCCTTTTTGAAGAAACTTTTCTTGCCGCCGCTCCACAAGCCCGGCTCTACATCCGCGACTATTGGCAGGAAGGCTTGATCCCGGCTTATGGTGTTTCTGCGGAGAATCAAGCGCAGATACAGGCCTTTTTCCAAAAAATGGAAACGTTCAAACACTTGCGAGGAACCGATGGAAAGTATATTTTCGACCTTCCGATCCGACATACCTCCAGCGATACTACCTACCAATATCTCGATCAAACAACCATGGCGGAATGGCTTCAGCAGGAAGGCTACACCGCTCCAGAACTGCTCGAACACCTCCACTATTGTTGTCTGGACGACTTCGGGATCGGCATTACACGGGTGTCTGCCTGGGCGGGCATCCACTACTTTGCTGCCCGGAAAAGTGAACAGGATAATGTGCTGACCTGGCCCGAAGGCAATGGATTTTTGGTGAAACGTTTGGAGAAATACGCCGCAGAGCACTTGAGAATACAGCATTTGGCCTATGAAATCAAGATGGAGCCCTCCTGTGTTGCGGTGAAAGTATACGATGCCCAGCAAAACCGTTCCATCCTTTTTCGTGCCGAAAAAGTGATTTTGGCAACACCCCAGTTTGTCAACCAGCGACTGCTGCCCGCACGCTCTTTGGATTTGACTCGTTTTCACTACGCACCCTGGCTCGTAGCAACCCTGGTATTGCGCGATCTTCCACCCAGCGCAGGTATGCCACTTAGTTGGGACAATGTTATTTTTAAAGGAAAAGGGTTGGGCTACATAAATACGTTGCACCAATCCATCGCGCAGCGGCACCCCAAACACGTCATTACTTACTATTGCGCCTTTGATGGCCCCGATTTGCTGGCTTTGCGCCGTGAACTGTACCAAAAAGACACCGCATACTGGCAACAGTTCGTCTTGGACGACTTGCGTCAAGCACACCCAAACATCGAATCGCTGCTGGAAAGCATGGATATCCAGCGTTGGGGACACGGGATGGTCAGCCCGGTTCCCGGTTTTATTTTTGGTGCCACCCTGGCCAATGCCCGGCAGTCTTTGGACGATCGGATTTACTTTGCGCACAGCGACTTGTCGGGCATGTCGTTATTCGAGGAAGCCTTTCACCAGGGATTGGAAGCAGCGAGGCATTGTCAGGCAACTGCTCCACAGTAGATCCCCCCCCTTTCAAACTATATTTTTTTTGGACATTGGACATTACGTGTAAGGAATGTCCAATGTCCAACAAGGAATGTCCAATGTCCAAATAGGCTTCGAGCTTGGATGATATGGGCGATCGCTTGCCGGCGGACAGTTCCTCAAAGTTACTAAGTGCTGCGCTAATGGTTTTCTTGAAGCCGTTTTTTTTCCGCCGCGTCGCCTGTCTACTTGCACACCCTATTATGCCTTCACGAGCGACACGACCAAGTTAGTCAAACCGCATTCTCCGTGTCTGAAGGGTCGTGGTTTTGTGCAGACGGCGAACAACGTGATCGCGGGCAACCGCCCCCTGAGTGTGGGTTACCCTTTGGCTGTGACCCATTTGGGCGTAGGCGAATCGGGCTGGTGCCCCCCCCCTTGAGCATAGTGATGCTGGAAGTACAAGACGATGCCACAAGTGTTGCAGTAGCACAGCTCAAGGCACTGATGGAGGCCCCGGAATTGCCCCTCGGTGCCGAACTGTGCCTGGCCGTCAGTGGAAAACGCAAGGATGAAGTAACAACCAAAGAAGCGCAAGAGCAGTACTGAGAACGCTACGATGTGGAACCTTACTACCGTTTTGCCAAGCGCAGTCTGCTGCACGACAAACTCCAGACCCCCGAACACGACCACCTGCAGCACTGGGTCAGGATCGTACAAATCTCAACCTGGATGCTCTTTGTGGCCAGAGATGAAACCGTGATTGATTGTCAAAAGTGGCAAAAATACCTGCCTAAAAACCAGCATGCCACTCAAAACCCCGACACCCCTCTCACCATCGCTCAAACCCGCAAAGCCACCAAAAACCTTTTTCGTACTTTTGACAAAACACCCTTCCTCCCACAAAAGTGCAAAAAAGGAAAAGCACGGCAAAAAGGACAGACCCAACCTCAAAGGACAAAGTATCCCGTGCTCCGAAAACAACCCAAAAAGATTATAAGACTATCGAAAACATAGACTGGAACAGTAATTTATTAAGTCATTACCGACGCAAAGCCCAGGCGAACGCTGGGGGTGTGTCCAAAGTCTAAATATATTCGGTATTTTAAAAAAGAAGTTTGGTTTATTGGTAAATATTGAAGTACCTTTGCGGCCACTAAATCGCGGAGTGGAGCAGTTGGTAGCTCGTCGGGCTCATAACCCGAAGGTCGTAGGTTCAAGTCCTGCCTCCGCCACACAGAAAAGCCCTTGACTTTTGAAGTCGAGGGCTTTTGTTTTTTAAGCCCATAACTATCATGAACTGGCTCTCCATACATTTCTATCCACTTGAAAATCAAGATGTTTTCTTGGTTCGCGGCCTAAGGCCATTCCTGCAACAGCACATTTGGGCCAACCGCGGCACACGTGCTTTTTTCATCCGATATCAAGACGAACGCGGTTCGCACATCCGCATTCGGATGCGTGGCGAGGAATCCTGGATGATGGAAACGCTGCGCCCGGCTTTCGAAGCATGGCAGGAAGGGCGCGGCGAATGGGAGGAAGTGCCTTATCTGCCCGAAACGGAACGTTTTGGCGGAGAGGAGGCGCTTGGTTTGGCAGAGGAATATTTTCACCTCAGCAGCCGTGTGGCGCTCGACAGACTGGCCAGAGAACAGCACACTTATGGCGATTCCATGTTCGATGCCCTTCGGATGCACACCATAGCTGCCCATGGTGCCGGCATGAACCAGAAGCAGGCAGCCCGCTATTTTAGCCAACTGACGGAGCAGTGGCTTCCACTTTTTTACGCA
>JBBQSW010000375.1:0-3871 GCA_038213575.1 Chitinophagales bacterium
AGTTTCCCGGCTTCGTCAGCACCCAGGTCTGCGGCGTTGAATCGTTCAAGGATTAGTTTTTTGCGGCTCTCCAGCGCCGCCACTTCCTTGTCGAGTTTTTTCATTTCGTTGCGCTCAGTATTGGAGAGGGTTGAAGGTGGAGCGTTGAGGGTTGAGGGGGCGGTTGTACCAGCGGTTTCAGCCGAAGGACGCGAGGCACCTGCATCTAAAGCCGCAGGTGCATTGCGTTTCAGCGCCCGGTATTCCGCGTAGCTGCCATTGAAATCCTTGATTTTGCCATCTCCTTCAAAAATGAAGAGATGATCTACGAGACGATCCATAAAATACCGGTCGTGCGTGACGACCACCAGACAGCCCGGATAATCTTCAAGAAAATCCTCCAAAACCTGCAAAGTCAACACATCCAAATCATTTGTCGGCTCATCGAGAATGAGGAAATTAGGGTTTTTCATCAATACCGTGAGCAGATAGAGTCGTCTGCGTTCGCCACCCGAAAGTTGGCTTACATACACTTGTTGCTGCGGGCGGCTGAACAGGAACCGCTCCAAAAGTTGCGCTGCCGAGAGTTCCTTGCCTTTATCCAAGGGTATGTAATCGGCAATATCGCGCACGGCATCAATGACCCGCCGGTCTTCCTTGAGATGAAGTCCCTCTTGTCGGTAGTGGCCAAAAGTCACGGTGTCGCCCACTACCACTTTACCTGTATCCGGTGGCAACAATTGGGTGATGATTTGCAAAAATGTTGACTTGCCCGAGCCATTTTGTCCCACGATGCCGACCCGTTCTCTGCGCTTGAATTTATAACTGAAATGCTCGATCAAGTTCTTGTCATCGAAGGATTTGCTGATGTTGTGCAACTCCACAATTTTACCGCCCAGCCAGGTTTCCTTGATCGAAAGACTCATCTCATCCTTCGTCTTTTTCAGCGAGTCGTTGGCCTCTCTTCGATTGAAATAGGCATCCACGCGGGCTTTTGCCTTGGTAGTACGCGCTTGAGGAGATTTGCGCACCCAGTCGAGCTCGTTTTTGAGGAGTTTGTTTTGGCGCTCATAGGTCGTGGCTTCATTATCTTCGCGAAGCGCCTTTTTTTCGAGGTAATCCGAATACGAACCAGAATAGCGACGCAGTTGCCCACCTTCCAGTTCAATAATGCTATCACACACATTTTCAAGGAAATAGCGATCGTGGGTGACCATGAATAAGGTGATACCTGGCTGTTGCAGGTATTCTTCGAGCCATTCAATCATTTCCACATCCAAGTGGTTGGTCGGCTCATCCAGAATAAGGAAGTCCGGTTCTTCGAGCAGGATTTTGACCAGCGCGAGTCGTTTTTGTTGCCCACCAGAGAGTGTGCTGACTTTCTGCTCGTAGTCATTCATACGAAAGCGCGAGAGCGTCTCTTTCACTTTCGCCTCGAAGGTCCAGGCATTCTGTTGATCCATTTCGGCGATGGCCTCGGTGAGTTCGTCCCCGCCTTCATCCGCCGCAGACTTGTCGAAGGAGGATTTTCCCGTCGCAGACTTTTCAGAGGAAGTTGGGCTATGGCGTTCAACTGGATTTTCATGGTGGATGAGCGCTTTTTCATAACGCTGCACCACCCGGACCAGTGGGTTCGAGGGATCCAGCACCGCACTCAACACATCCATGCCAGGCGGAAAATTCGGTTCCTGATCGAGCCATCCAATGCGGATGCCTTTTCGAATGGTGATTTTAGAACCTTCGCCTTCGCTGCCTTCTTTGCCTGCGATGACGCGCATGAGCGTACTTTTGCCTGTGCCGTTTTTGGCGATGAGGCCAATTTTTTGCCCCTTGTCAAGGTGGAGGCTAATATTTTGAAAGAGCAGCTTTTCGCCGTAGCTCTTGGAGACGTTTTCGAGTGTTAGAAAATTCAATGGACGAATGACTATAAAGGGTTGACTATTGACGGTTGATTGGCCGGCAAAGGTAGGTTTTTCAAGCCGGGGTGGGGCAATTGGGAAAAACGATTTGTATAGTTTGGTATCTTTGTCTCTCACCTTCACCCATTGAGATGCAAACAATTTCAAAGGAGGCTCGTCTTAGAAACATTGTTGTAAAAGGGCTTGAGCACTGCCGTGTTTCGCCGATCATTTGCCCTGTTGCTTTTGTTTGGTATGTCTGGCTTTATAGTGGCGGATTCAAGTTTCAAATGCAACAGATTTTAGAGTTTTCTCATCGGCTGATATAGGCGGCGGATTCAAGTTTCAAATGCAACAGATTTAGTTTTCTTATCGGCCGCTTGATAGAACTCAATAGGTGTTAAAAACCCGAGCGATTTTCGCGGTCTGTTGTTCAAGTTTTCTTGTACTGCTTCAAGCACTTTTTCGTCCAGTTCTTTGAGGTTTTGGTTCATCGGTTTGTTCCCATGTTTCGGCCCAAAGCAGCACAGGATTTACCTTATCCGGCACCCTTGTGCACGATGTCAGCGACACGCCCATCGAAGGGGCCAACATTTCAATTTTGGATGGAGACAGAGCCGTGACAGATTCTCATGGCGGATTCAGATTAAAAATCCCCGCAGCCGCCAAACCAGGAGACGATATACAAATCCTTATTTTTCATCCAGCAGAATACGGATTTCACCGGCGTACCCACAGAATGAATGCGGTAAAAACCCAGGATGCCGGGGAGATAAGAATCAACCGTAACGCCAACGTTGGAGTCGTAGGCATTGTCAAAGATGGCAAAACCAAAAAATTGGTGGAGGGCCTAACGGTCTCAGTTTCATCCACAAATTTGGCGGGTACTACCATTGAGGCCAAGAAAACCAATGCCTTCGGCGCCTTCAGCTTTGTCATTCCCAAAGTCGCTTTTGCGAGCAAAACCGACTATGTTGACCTATTGATCCAAGACACCTTGGGCAGATACCGGGATTATACAAAAACGGTGAACATTCTAGCGTCCATTGAAATTTTGCTGGACAACCAGGTGTTCAAAGTAAAACGGAGAACGATGGAAATAAGTGGAAGGAAATCCGTGGAAATAGAAGTGGAGGAGGGAAGTATCGTAAAGATCAGCGCTTCGGGGAACATTAAAGTCGGCAACTTCGTTGGCAGTTCAGCCCCTGATGGCCTGAGCAGCGGCGTTTTTGGTGTTTCATTGTCGGCCTACAACTTGGTTCCTGAATTTAAACACGCCGTATTGATGTATGGCTTGCCAGGCGACACAAAATGGCGCAGCTGCGGTCTGGGATGCCAGTTCATCGCGCAAACCAGTGGGAAGATGGAGATACAGTTTGAAATCAATGACAATAGCCAGGGGGATAATGTGGGGGCGTATGATGTGGAGATTGGGGTGGAGTGAGGGCTTTACAGCCCACGTCGAAACCCGCCAGATTTTCAGGAGCACTACATTGCATTTTTATCGAATTTTTCAAATTTTATTTTGTAAAAAGTGTTTGGTTCGCAAAAAAAAAATACATTTGCCCCAATTGGCGGCCTCAATGTAAACCTGACATAAAGCAACTAACCTAGTTTCACTAGCGAATGCTCTGGTTTGAAAACTATTCGAAACACCTTTTTCCCTATAAAAATGACAACGAGCCGACCATTTCGTCTCTTCCTGCTGCTGTTTTCTGCGCTCCTTTTTTGTCAATGCACTAACCCATCGGATAACCTCAACAAGGTAGCCCGAAAGGCCTTAAAGGACGATCAGGGAGTCAATGCTACTGAATTTGGAGGTCCCCGAGATTTGAATATCCTCGATTGTTCTTTAGCTAGCGTCGACTTTGGTTCGAATAGTTTCCCTTCAATGCTGCACTCCCCAAAATGTCTTCAAATAATCCTCCAATACTCCTTTTCTTTCCCTCTTTTATCTCAAATACTGGAAATGCACTGAACATGAAAACTAATCT
>JBBQSW010000376.1:0-3868 GCA_038213575.1 Chitinophagales bacterium
GCGGTGAATCCAGTAGTAGAGGGCTTCTGCCGCGCCAAACTCGATATCTTGTACAAGGAGGATTTTGACCGTGTGCTGCCGATTTTGATTCACGGCGACGCAGCTTTGGCGGGTCAAGGCATTGTTTACGAGGTCATTCAGATGATGAGCCTCGAAGGCTACAACACGGGTGGCTCGGTGCATTTGGTCATCAACAACCAAATCGGTTTTACCACTAGTTGGGAAGACGCGCGCTCCAGCACCTATTGCACGAGCATCGCCGAGGTGGTGCAAGCCCCTGTTTTCCACGTGAATGGCGACGATCCGGAGGCCTGTGTTTTTGCAGCCGAATTGGCCATTGAATACCGTCAGGCATTTAATACCGATGTGTTTCTGGATCTTGTGTGTTACCGTCGCAACGGCCACAACGAAAGTGATGAACCCCGTTTCACACAACCAGAAATGTGGAAAATCATCGAAAAACACGCAGATCCTCGCACAATTTACAACCAAATACTGTTGAAGCGCGGTGATGTGGACGAACAACTGGCCAAGGACATGGAAGCCAAATTCAAGGCTGACCTTCAAGCCCGCCTTGACAATGCCCGGCAAACACCCCTACCCTACACTTATCAGGAACCTGAACTCCATTGGAAGGCGCTGAAAAAAACCAATGCTGACAAGGATTTTCAGGAAAGCCCCGACACGGGTATCCCCCGCAAGGATATTGACAAATTGCTCCATCACTTGCTCTCGTTCCCCGAAGGATTTACCCCCATTTCGCAAATCGGCAAACTGACGGAGGCAAAAAAAACACTGGTGGCTTCCGGCAAAATTGACTGGCAGCTTGGCGAACTTCTTGCCTATGGTTCACTTCTGCTCGATGGTCAAGATGTGCGTATGAGTGGCCAGGATGTGAAACGGGGCACTTTCAGTCACCGCCACGCTTGCATAATTGACACCAATACCTATCAGGAAATCAATCGTTTAGACGGCATTGCTGAAAAACAAGGCAAGTTCCGCATTTTCAATTCCCTGCTCAGTGAGTTCGCGGTTCTGGGTTTTGAATACGGTTATTCGCTGTCTACACCCGACGCACTGGTGATCTGGGAAGCGCAATTTGGCGATTTTGTGAATGGTGCGAGTACGATTGTAGACCAGTTCATTTTCGCGGGTGAAAGCAAATGGCAGCGCATGAGCGGTCTGGTTATGTTGCTCCCACACGGCTATGAAGGCCAAGGTCCCGAACATTCCTCCGCCCGTCTTGAACGATTCCTGCAAGGTTGTGCAGAGAACAACGTGACCGTGGCGAACGTGACTTCGGCTAGCAACTTTTTCCACCTCTTGCGTCGTCAGCAAGTGCGTCCCTTCCGCAAACCGCTCATAGTGATGTCGCCCAAGTCGGGCTTACGCGCACCCTTCAACCTCGGTGAAATCAGCGAACTAGAAACGGGCAATCGCTTCCGCGAACTCATTGACGACGCCGCCGCCGATGTAAAAAAAGTAACGCGTTTGCTCGTTTGCTCTGGTAAAGTGTACTATGACTTGCACAAAAAGCAACAGGAAGAAAAACGCGAAGACGTGGCGATTGTCCGGCTGGAACAAATTTACCCATTCCCCAAAAAGCAGTTCGATGCCCTGCGTAAAAAATATGCCAAAGCCGAACTAATCTGGGTGCAGGAAGAACCTGCCAACATGGGCGCTTGGAGCCATATCGCCGTTACACAACCTGAATACGGCTGGAAATACGCGGGACGTGCGGCAGCAGCATCGCCCGCTACTGGATTCCCGAAAGCACATGAAAAGGAACAAGGGGAATTGGTGGCGGTGGCTTTTGGGGACTGAGCTTCAACGCAGAAGCAGATTTTCTGCGTTCCATGTTATTCTCTCTGTTTCTTCTGACTTAAGGAACGCGGCACCAAAAGAGTAATACAAAAGGAATCATGTATATTTGCATAACTTTTTAGTTCCTTTTAATGGCTCAGTGCCCTAGGGCATTCATTTTTTTCGCAAACAAATACCGTAAATCTTATGGATACTTTGCAAATAGCGCTTTGTTTGGTCAGCATTTCTCCCCTTTTCAGCCTGCTGCTTCAATCGCGCAGCGGGGCAAAAGGCACCTTGAAAATCATCGTTTACGATGCACATAACCGCAGTTCCTTCAAAGAGGTGTCTATCAACCTGACAGAGGAACCCACGAACGACGAAATTGATCGTTTCGTAAATGCCATCCAAGACTAGACAAAACCATTTCTTTTTGAAAAGACAAGAGCGCAGGGTGTTTCCTTGCGCTCTTGTCTTTTAACCCAGCCTAATCCCTATCATGCCTGAAACATCTACCTCTTCTGCTGACAATAGAATTGTTGTTGTTGACCCGCAAAAACCTTCCCCGCTGATTGCACCCACTGCCGGTGCAGGTATGGGCACTTTGTTGACCCTACTGGTTAAAGACAGACCAGAAGGCGATTTTATCAAGGATGTTTGTCTGATTGCAGCGCCGATATTGGCCGTAGTAACCAGCGCATTTTGGAGTTGGTTTCTGAAATGGATGAAGGCTAAACAGATTGAAAGCGCCTACCTCCGGCGGATTGAACAATTTAAAACACACCTTCAAAAAGAATTGGACGACCCGAGGTTATCCGTAGAGCAGAAAAAGCGTTTGCAACTTCAATACGACAAATTGAGCGAGTTTCAAGCGGATTTTCACTGGAGAAAGTTGCAGGCCATTACTACGGATCAGGAGTTTGTTTCGCTGTATAGTGAATTGGAAAAGCGGATGGGGGAGAAATGAAAATCTCCTGATGGCAGTACTTCAATGACTCTTCTTCTTGCTCAACCTTTCTTGTTTTTCTGGCCGAACCCCAATAAGCAATTCGACAAAATCGTCTGCTGAAATCACTTTAACCTTTGGGAACTGAATCTTTTTCAGCACCTTGAAATGTTTATTGTCATCGGTAACATTTGCACTCATTTGTTCTCCGATAACTTCCTCCTATTCCAACAGAATGTCGGTGGTGATCAACAACTCATATCGCTTCTCTTCAAATGCCTGAAAAATTGGGTGGTGAGGAGATCGGCGGGAAATAGAAACAAGAAGCACATTTGTGTCGAGCACGACCCTCATGGCTGCAACTTCTGATAAGGAGTTCGCCGATGTTGTTTGAGCATTTTATGTGCGTCCATCTGCTTGGCTTCCCAAATTTTGTCGGCCTCATCTTTGGCTTTTTCAAAAAAGTACCGTAAAATCAACTCTTTAATAGCCACCAAATCTTCATCGGCGACATTGTCGGCAAAGAGTTTCAGGATTTCCAATTGGACATTGCTGAACGGCTGAGATGTGGAAGCTGCGGACATATATGCAATTTCTATTTCCTGCAAAAATAGGTGAATTGTCTTAAAATTCTTGGCAAAAAGTATCTTTACCACCCAAACGGAATGCCTAATGTCAACAACCTACGTCAAAGTCGGCAAGGCCATGGTCAGCAGCACCGCCGCCCCCCAAGCCTACCGCTTCGCCTGGTGCGATGGCCCGCCTTATGCTTATCATTACGGACTTGAAAATGCAAAAAAGCACCTGCGGGAACTCGGCGCACCTGAGCCGGAGATGCCTACAAGATCGAATGATCAGAATGACCCAATGACCCAATGACCCAATGACCCAATGACCCAATGACCCAATGACCCAATGACCCAATGACCCAATGACCCAATGACGCAATGACACAATGACGAGCATCCTCTTCACCCTCTCCTATTTCTACCGCTTCGACCCAAAGCAATGGAAAAACGCGCAGCCCTATCCGCCCTACGGCACGCTTTGCGCGGCAGCGCTGATGCGGGAGTGCGGCTATGATGTTTCATTGTTCGACACCGCGTTGAAACACAGCGC